>NZ_SPKN01000033.1:0-128505 GCF_023127765.1 Pseudomonas sp. W15Feb34 | reverse complement strand
TCTTTTCCAAAAGTGACCCGCTGTAAAAGCGGAACCAATATCAGCCGTTACCGCAGCAATGGATATGTACTCGGTATAACTGTGTCGGCTGCCTGGCCGCCTTCGCGAGCAAGCCCGCTCCCACATTTTGCCCCCGGAACATCAGGCAGAAAACGTTACGCCAGGCTCTTGCTGACCACCTCATACACATCGCTGGACAGCTCGCCACACGCAAGAATGCGCTCCAGCTGCGCCTTCATCAGCGCCTGGCGTGCGCTGTCATACTTGCGCCAGCGCGTCAGCGGCGCCAGTTGGCGCGAGGCGATCTGCGGGTTCAAGGTGTTGAGCTCGATCACCAGATCCGCCAGGAAGCGATAACCCGAGCCATCCGCCGCATGGAAGTTGACCAGATTCTGGCCGGCGAATGCGCCGATCAAGGCGCGCACCTTGTTCGGGTTCTTGATGGTGAACGCCGGGTGTCCCATCAACGCCTTGACCCGCGCCAGCCCGCCCGGCAACGTGCTGCCGGCCTGAACACTGAACCACTGGTCCATTACCAACGGGTTGTCCTTGAAGTTCTCGGCAAACACCGCCAGCGCCTGGGCCTTTTCCGCTTCGAACGGCGAGTTCACCAGCACCGCAAGGGCCGTCAGGCGTTCGGTCATGTTATCGCTGGTGTCGAACTGATCCAGGGTGGCCGCCAATACTTCTGGCTTGCCGCTGAGCATCAGGTACGACAACGCAATGTTCTGCAGGGCACGGCGGGCAAAGTGCTCGGCCTCTGCCACGTACGGCGTTTGCTTGGACAGCTCACGATTGGCCTGGTAGCGCAGCCACAAGCCTTCGAACAGGTTCTGGGCCAGTTGCTTGCGGGCATATTCACGGGCCGCGTGGATCTCATCCACATCCGCCACTTCGCTGATTTCCGTCAGGTAGGCTTCACTTGGCAGCGAGAGCATTTCCGCGACCATGGCCTGGTCGAGACTTTCGTCGCTCAATACCGTGCGCAGCGCATCGATCAGGCGCTGGTCCAGCTTAAGCGGCTGGCCTGCCTGATGCTGGGCGATCAGTTCCTGCAACACCTGCACCGACAGCTGCTGGCCGGCATCCCAGCGGTTGAAGCCGTCGCTGTCGTGCTGCATCAGGAACATCAACTGATCGCGGTTATACGGGAAGCTCAATTTCACCGGCGCCGAAAACCCACGCAACAGCGAAGGCAACGGCTTTTCAGCGACATCGACGAAGGTGAACGTCTGCTCGGCTTCAGTCACCGAGATCACTCGTGAGGTGCCTGCAGCTGTAGCCTCACCGGCCAGGCGCAAGTTGATTGCGGCGCCCTGCCCGTCCAGCAGGCCCAATTCCACCGGGATCACGAACGGCAGTTTTTCGACCTTGTCCGGTGTTGGCGGGCAGCTCTGGCGGAAGGTCAGGCTGTAGGTCCTGGCCGCCGCGTCGTAGGACTCGCTCACCGCCAACCGTGGCGTACCCGCCTGGCTGTACCAGCGTTTGAACTGGCTGAGGTCGGCGCCATTGGCGTCTTCCATGGCCTTGATAAAGTCGTCGCAGGTCACGGCCTGACCGTCATGGCGTTCGAAGTACAGGTCACTGCCTTTGCGGAAGCCTTCGGCGCCGAGCAAGGTGTGGATCATGCCGACTACTTCCGAGCCCTTTTCGTAAACGGTCAGGGTGTAGAAGTTGGAGATCTCGATAAAGCTGTCCGGGCGCACCGCGTGGGCCATAGGGCCAGCGTCTTCGGCGAACTGGTGCGTACGCAGATAGGCCACATCCTGAATGCGCTTGACCGTGGCCGAGTTCATGTCGGCGGAGAAGCCCGAATCACGGAACACGGTGAAGCCTTCCTTGAGCGACAACTGGAACCAGTCGCGGCAGGTCACGCGGTTGCCCGACCAGTTGTGGAAGTATTCGTGGGCGACGATGGCTTCGACGCGCTGGTGGGCGGCGTCGGTAGCGGTTTCGGCGCGGGCCAGCACGGCGCTGGAGTTGAAGATATTGAGGCCCTTGTTCTCCATGGCGCCCATGTTGAAATCGTTGACCGCCACGATCATGAAGATATCCAGGTCGTACTCGCGGCCGTAGGTTTCTTCGTCCCAGCGCATGGATTTCTTCAGGCTGGTCATGGCGTGCTGGCACTTGTCGATGTTTTCCGGCTCGACGTAGATGCGCAACGCGACTTCGCGATGGGTCATGGTGGTGAAGCTGTCTTCGACGCACCACAGGTCACCGGCCACCAGCGCAAACAGGTACGCCGGCTTCTTGAACGGATCTTCCCAGGTCGCCCAGTGCCGGCCGTCTTCGCCAGGGCCACTGGCAATCGGATTGCCGTTGGACAACAGCACCGGGTAACTGTGCTGCTCGGCGATCACCGTGGTGGTGAACACGCTCATTACGTCCGGGCGGTCGAGGTAGTAAGTGATCTTGCGAAAGCCCTCGGCCTCGCACTGGGTGCAGAACATACCGCTGGATTTGTACAAACCTTCCAGGGCAGTGTTGGTTTCCGGATGGATCTTGACCGTGGTGTCGAGGGTGAAGGTCTCACTCTTTGGCTGCACGGTCAGGTGGCTGTCGCTCAACTGGTAGTCAGCGTCCGTCAGCGGCTGGTCGGCCAGGTTGACGCTCAACAGTTCAAGTTGCTGGCCGTCGAGTACCAAGGGCGGCAAACCGGCGCCGCGCTCGGGGTTGCGGCGCATCACCAGCTGCGCGTGGACCAGGCTGTGGTCCTCGAACAACTCGAAGGTCAGGTGCGTCTCGTCGATCAGGTAGTCCGGCGCCTGATAGTCCTTAAGGTAAATCATCTTCGGTTGTTCGGTGCGCATGCTCGGGATCCTTCTACTGATGCACGGCGAGCTGGTAGGCCGTGTATTTACGAATATTGATGACGCCGGTATCGAAGATCAGGTATTGGCCCTTGATCCCCAGCAGCGTGCCTTCGGCAATCGGGTTCTTGTCCAGGTTGAAGCTGACGATCTTGGTCGGATACTGCTCGACCGGGTAGCGGATTTCAATCGGCTCGATGTCGGCAATGGTTTGGATGGCTTGCAGGCCAAAGCGTTCCTGCAAACCCAGCAAGCCTTCGGCGCAGGAGGCGAACAGCTCATCGCGCACCTGCTTGAGGTCCACCGATTGCGCGTCGCCCTTGAGCAAGGCGCGCCAGTTGGTCTTGTCGGCCACCTGGCTGCGGAACAGGTCTTCGACGAAGCCGGACTGCTGGCGAGTCGACACGCGCATGATCGGCAATGCCTGGCTGGCACCCTGGTCCAGCCAGCGGGTGGGCAGCTGGGTGGCACGCGTGATGCCGACCTTGACCCCCGACGAATTGGCCAGGTACACCACATGGTCGGTCATGCAGAATTTTTCGCCCCAGCCCGGATCACGGCAGGTGCCGGCGTCGTAATGGCAACGCTCGGGGCTCATGATGCACAGGTCACACTGGGCCAGCTTGGTCATGCACGGGTAGCAATACCCTTGACTGAAGCTGGTCTTGGTCTTGCGCCCGCAATGGCTGCAATGAATGGCACCCAGGTACTCCAGGCGCACATGGGTGCCGATCATCGGATTGACCGGCACCTCGACATCGCCCAGGCGAAACGCATATTGAACAGTCGGCTCACCAAGTTGCGCCGACATTTTGCTGACTGCACCGCGACCAATTTCAATCAATGGATCGCATCCGACTTGAACAGGATGTTCGCCACCGGCTCCGACTTGGACGCGCATTCCTGCGGGCCCATATAGCCGGTACGCTGCTCTTCGGGCAGGTTCTGGATCTCCCAGGCGATCATCGCTTGCAGGGACAATTCGCGCTGTTCGGCGGTGAGCTTGCGGCCATCGGACCATTTGCCGATTTCCACGGCGAGCTTGAGGCTTTCGTAGATATCGGGGGTGATGTTTTCGATCATTTCAGCAAAAGAGGACATTCGGCTCTTCCTTATCAAATAGACGATTTGCGACGGTTGTACAGCCCGCCGAGCAAACCGGTGAGGCAACCGATAACCAGGCCGCCGACATGGGCCGCGTTGGCGATTTGGCCGAAGCCGATCATCGAGACCAGCCCCGACAGGCAGAGCAGCAGCCACACCAGCATCATCACCAGCACCCCACGGGGCAGGCGATAGGCTGGGTTGGGTGACAATAGTTGAAAGATCCAGCAATGCCCGAGCAGGCCATACAACACACCGGACAAGCCACCGAACAGGCCAGGGCCGCCATAAGCGTATTGCGCGTAGTTGGAGACCAGGCTGAACAACAGGGTCAACCCCAGCAGGTTGATACTGCCCTGGCGCGCTTCGATGCGCCGGCCCAACTCCCAGTACCACATGCCGTTCATGGCCAGGTGCAGGATGCCGAAGTGGATCAGCATCGGCGTGACCAATCGCCACCACTGCCCTGAAGCGAGCGTGTCGGCCAAAGGCGTGAACTGGATGTACTCGCCCAGCACCCGGAACGGCAGGAACGTCAGCCAGGCCATGGCTTGCAGGTTTTCACCAAGCAGGGTCACGGCGCCGACAATCAGGCTGGCCAACAGCACCAGCGCCGTGACAGGGCTATGACGCAGCTGCTGGACGAAACCTGGCCGTGCAACTGGCGCCTGTTCAGGAATATCCAACTGCTGGTCCGGGTCGCCGGCAGGAAAGCGTTGATACAACACGCGCACGTCATCGCTGATGGTTTCAGGCACCCACAACACTTGCTCACCCGCCTCTTCACTGACGCGATGGGGCACTTGCATGCGTTGCAGCAACTTGACGAAACCACCCAGGTCGACACTCAGGGGCAAGCGCAATACGGCTACGGTACTCATGGAATGGCCTCGGGTCGCTCAACGTCGACCCATACAAATTTACGCGGATCCAGTTGGGTTTCCTGGTCGAGTCGATACGCCACCAGCTTGCCGTACAGCACCGCGCTGTAGTCCAGGCAGGCCAGGTTCGGGCGGATCGGCGCCGGTTTGCCACTGCGCCAGTAATGGCCGACGAACAACAACGGCTCGTCGACGCCGTAGCGCAGCAGGGAATTCTTTTCGGTGGACGACAACGGCGTGCGCGCCACCGGCTCTGGCAAAGCGTCGGGCTGGAACACGATGTCACCGTAGGTCTTGGGGTCATCTTCCCAGAACTTGGTGCGGAAGAACGACCGCGTCAAGCCATCGCCGCCGGTCAGGGTCAGGCCGTCGGGCAGGCGCATATCGGTGCCGCGCAACAGCCGATCGAAGGCGTTGCAGGCGAAGCTGCCCGGTACGGCGGCGGCTTGCAGGAAGTGCTGGTCGATGCAGCCATCCGGGAAGGTGGCGCGCAATGGCTGGAT
Source organism: Pseudomonas sp. W15Feb34 (assembly GCF_023127765.1). Taxonomy (NCBI): domain Bacteria; kingdom Pseudomonadati; phylum Pseudomonadota; class Gammaproteobacteria; order Pseudomonadales; family Pseudomonadaceae; genus Pseudomonas; species Pseudomonas sp. W15Feb34. The sequence goes on along the minus strand of NZ_SPKN01000033.1, from coordinate 123,204 downwards.
GAAGCCTTCATCCCAGCACGCGTGCACCACGCGAAAACGCCCGGCATCGACAAACAGCGGCATGTCGTAGAACCAGCCGAGGAAGTCGTGCCAGTCGGCCGGGTGGTGCTCGAACTGGGTCAGGGTCTCTTGGATCAACCGCGCATGACGTGGGTTGTGCTCGCGCACGAACTGCCTGCCGCTGCCGGGTGGTGCCGGGGTGGTCCAGCCCAGCGCATTGAACTCATGGTTGCCCATGATGCACAGCGCCTGGCCGGCCTCGGTCATATCATGGACGATATGCAGCGCCTCGCGGATGCGTGGGCCACGGTCGATGATATCGCCCAGGAACACCGCCATGCGCGACGGATGGCGCCAGGTGCCGCCCTGCTTGTGGTAACCCAATTGGTCGAGCAAGTGCTCAAGGGTATGAGCGCAACCGTGCACGTCACCAATCAGGTCGTAGCTACGCGCGGGATCGAGCATCAGTCGCCCCCACCCCCCAAGCGGCTGCCCCAGCCCAACTTGGTACGGCACACTTCGTAGTAGTTGTGATCCAGCGGGTGGATCAAGCGCAACTTCTGTGCCTTCTTGCTCACGGTGATGGTGTCACCGGGGGCGCAGGTGAAATGGTTCTGCCCGTCGCAGGAGACTTGCGGGTAGATCTGCATGTCTTTGGACACCACGATTTTCAGCTCGCTGTTGCCATCGACCACAATCGGTCTGCTGGACAACATATGGGGGTACATCGGCACGATCACAATGGCATCAAGCTTAGGGTGCATGATCGGGCCACCGGCCGATAGCGCATACGCGGTGGAGCCGGTAGGCGTGGCGACAATCAGGCCGTCGGCCTTCTGGCTGCACACGAACTGGCCGTCGATATACAGCTCGAACTCGATCATCCGCGTGGATTTGCCCGGGTGCAGCACCACATCGTTGAGGGCATCGCCCTGGCCGATCGCCTCGCCATGGCGGCGCACTTCGGCTTGCAGCAGGAAGCGGTTTTCCACCAGGTAATGGCCGTCGAGCACCTTGGCCACTTCGACTTCCAGCTCATCGGGGCGGATGTCGGTCAGAAACCCCAGGCTGCCGCGGTTGATCCCCAGCACCGGCACGTTATGCCGCGCCAGCGCCCGGGCGGCGCCGAGCAGGCTGCCATCGCCGCCGACCACGATGACCATGTCGCAGACCTCGCCGAGCATCTTGCGCGACGAGGTCTGCAGGCCGTGGCCCGGGAGGATTTCGGCGATGGTGTCTTCGAGGATCACATGCAGGTGGCGCTCGAGCAGAAACTTCTTCAGCCGGCGGACGGTGTCCAACACCTGGGTACTGCCCAGGCGACCGATAATGCCGATATTGCGAAATTGCTCCATGGGGCTCCTGCGGGATTTGGGGTGCGGCAAAAAAGAACGATTATGGGCGAAAGGCCGCGTCAGGCAAAATCCTTTGTCGCCGCCGCGCCTTGATGACAATGGTTCTCAGGCACCTTCACCCGGCTGAAAAGGCTATGCTCGGACCATGACCGTGTTCCCTGACTTGCACAACTTGCCCCGCCAATTGCGCCACCCCGAGGTGCGCGACCTGGCGTGGGTGATCCTCGCCCCGCCCATGCTGGCGCAAACGCCGTGGCCGCAGCGCCACCCGCTGGCCGGCAGTGACTGGGCGCAGGCGCCACACCGGCTTGAGCATTGGCTGCGTGCGCTTGATCAGGACAGCAGCGCCCTGCAGCAGTGGCTCAGCCTGTCGCGCACACGGCGCCTGGGCCTCTATTACGAGCGCCTGTGGCAGTTTGCCGTGCAGCACGCGCCGGGTGTGGAATTGCTGGCCGCCAACCTGCCGATCCGCCGCGCCGGGCATACCCTGGGCGAACTGGACATGCTGTTACGCGACCGCGATGGCGTGCACCATCTGGAACTGGCGATCAAACTCTATCTTGGCCCACAGGACGGCAATGGCCAGGACACCGCGCTATGGCTCGGGCCGGGCTGCCATGACCGGCTGGACCGCAAGCTGGCGCACCTGGCCGAACATCAACTGCCGATTTCTGCGCGGGCCGAGAGCCGCGACGCCTTGGCGGCGCTGGATATCCAGGTGTTCGATGCGCATTTGTGGCTGGGCGGTTATCTGCTCTATCCCTGGCCTGGCACGGCGCAACCCCCAATCGGCGCCCACCCGCAGCATCTGCGTGGTTGCTGGTTGCATCAGCGTGACTGGTCGGATTTTGTCAGCACCCGCCCACCCGGCCACTGGCACCCCCTGCCCCGCCACGCCTGGTTGGCACCTGCGCATTACACGGCGGATCAAGTGTGGAGTGAAGCGCAGATGCAAAGCTGGCTGAAGGACCTGGATCCGATGGCACCGGCGCAGTTACTGGTTCGGATGGTGCAGAACGGTGAGGACTGGGAGGAAGCGGAGCGGTTGTTTCTGGTGGCGGATCTTTGGCCGAATGTGCCGGGGGCAGGCTGATAAATCCTCGGTGTACTCAAGGCAGCCATCGAGGGCAAGCCCCCTTCCACAAGGTAGTGCGGCGCACTGAAAAATGTGGGAGGGGGCTTGCTCCCGATGGCGATTGCCCAGGCACTACACATCATCGATATGCTGATAATCCAACTGCAACCCCATCGCCAACTCCTGAGCCCGTCCCAACCTGATCGGCCCGCGCTCAATGTCTACCAGTAACCCCGGACACTCCAACGGCGGCAACCCATCAATGGCTTTGAGCCGACCATCAGTGATCACCAGCAATCGCTGTTGCTGCGCCGGGTAACGCTTGCGCCGCGCTTTGAGCCACTGCCCGGCCTCGCTCAAGGCGGCGAGCAATGGCGTACCGCCACCGGCGCCTAACTGCTCCAGCCAACCCGTCAATCCCTTTGCCGCCTTCAAGCCCTGCACCTGCCACTTCGGCGCTGATCCGCTGGCCGTCAACAGCGCCATGCGCGCCCGTTGCCGATAAGCGTCGTCGAACAGCTGAGCCAACAAACCCTTGGCATCGGTCAACGCCCGATGGCGCCGGGTGGACGCCGAGGCATCGACGATTACCAACCACAGTTCCGGCGCCGAACGGCTACGCAGGTGGAACAGCAGATCATCACGGCATTGTGGCCGTCCACCGAGCAACGTACCCGGCCAATTGATCCTGCCTTTCTGTGCGCTGCGCGCCTTGCCCTGCCTGCCGTTGTCCAGTCGCCCCGCCTGGGGCCGGGCATCCGCCCCCGCGTCAGGTCGGGGGCGAATGCCTAGGGCTTTTTTGGCCAGGCCGGCACATCGCGGCGGGCGCCCGTGGGCAAGGCCGGCGCAGGCATATCGCCCCATTGGCCTTGGCCGGGCGAGCTTTCAGACGGTTTCGACGACTGCCCTTGATTCGGCGGTGCGGCCGCGGGCGTTTGCTGCTGACGGCGATGGCGCAAGGCAAACTCGGCCACCGCTTCGATGTCTTGCTCGGCAATGGCTGACGCGCCTCGCCACGCCGCATGGGCCCGGGCACCACGCAGCCAGACCAGGTCGGCGCGCATACCGTCCACGCCTGCGGCAAAGCAGCGTTCGGTAATCTGCGCCAACGCGTGATCGTCCAGGTCGATGCTGTCGAGTCGCGCCCGCGCCTGCGTGCAGCGTTCGCGCAACTCGGCTTGCGGCGCGGCCCACTGCGCGCAGAAGGCCGCCGGATCACTGTCGAAATCCAGACGACGACGAATGATCTGCCCACGTTCGGCGGGCAAGGTCTGCCCGCTCAGCGCCACATTGAAACCAAAGCGGTCGAGCAACTGCGGGCGCAACTCCCCCTCCTCCGGGTTCATGGTGCCGATCAGCACAAAGCGCGCCGAATGCCGATGGGAAATACCGTCGCGCTCGATCAGGTTGGTGCCGCTGGCGGCCACGTCCAACAGCAGGTCCACCAAATGGTCGGCCAGCAGGTTGACTTCATCCACATACAGCACGCCGCCGTCAGCCTTGGCCAACACGCCAGGGGAAAATTGTGCACGGCCTTCGCCCAGTGCGGCTTCCAGGTCCAACGTGCCGACCAGGCGTTCCTCGGTCGCGCCCAGGGGCAAAGTCACGAACTGGCCACTGGCGAGGAGGTCCGCCAGCCCACGGGCCAGGGTCGACTTGGCCATGCCTCGCGGGCCTTCGATCAGCACGCCGCCGATGCGGGGGTCGATGGCGGTCAGGCACAGCGCCAGTTTCAGGTCGTCAGCACCGACCACGGCGGACAGCGGAAAATGGGGAATCTCGGTCATCAGCTGTCTTCTTCTATATCCAGCAAGAGGTTTTCCAGTGCTTCGCGATAAGCCCCCGGCGCCTGCCACATGCCCCGCTGCTGGGCTTCGAGCATACGCTCGGTCATGTCGCGCAGGGCATCGGGGTTGTGCTGCTGCACAAACGCCCGGGTGTCAGGGTCCAGCAGGTAGGCATCGGCGAGCAGTGCATATTGATGGTCGTCGATCAACGCGGTGGTGGCGTCGAAAGCGAACAGGTTGTCCACGGTCGCGGCCATTTCAAACGCGCCTTTATAGCCATGGCGTTTCACGCCTTCGATCCACTTGGGGTTGGCGGCGCGGGCGCGGATCACCCGGTTCAGCTCTTCCTTCAAGGTGCGGATTCTGGGCAAGTCCGGCTGACTGTGGTCGCCATGATAACTGGCGGCCTTGTCACCGCTGAGGGTTTCCACGGCGGCGAGCATACCGCCCTGGAATTGGTAGTAATCATTGGAATCGAGCAAGTCGTGCTCGCGGTTGTCCTGGTTCTGCAACACCGCCTGCACTTGGCTCAGGCGCTGGGCAAACTGCTCGCGGGCGGCGGTGCCTTCATCGGAGCCCCCGTAGGCATAGCCACCCCAGTTGAGGTAGACCTCGGCCAAGTCCTCGCGGCTCTGCCACAGACGCCCGTCAACCGCGCCCTGCACGCCCGCGCCATAGGCGCCCGGTTTGGCACCGAAGATGCGCCAGCCGGCCTGCTTGGCCGCAGCCTCTGCATTCAGGCCCGACTCAACCAGCGCCTGGCGCTCGCTGCGCACCTTGGCGGCCAACGGGTTCATGTCGTCCGGTTCATCCAGGGCCGCCACCGCCTGCACCGCTGCGTCGAACAGGCGGATCAGGTTGGCGAAGGCATCGCGGAAGAAGCCGGATACGCGCAGGGTCACGTCGACACGCGGGCGATCCAGCAGGCTGATCGGCAGGATTTCAAAATCGTCGACCCGCTGGCTGCCGGTGGCCCATACCGGGCGCACGCCCATCAGCGCCATGGCCTGGGCGATATCATCACCGCCGGTGCGCATGGTGGCCGTGCCCCATACCGACAGGCCGAGTTGGCGCAAATGGTCGCCGTGATCCTGTAGATGGCGTTCCAGAATCAGGTTGGCCGATTGGAAACCGATGCGCCAGGCTGTGGTGGTTGGCAGGTTGCGTACGTCCACGGTAAAGAAGTTACGCCCGGTCGGCAGCACATCCAGGCGTCCGCGACTGGGCGCACCGCTGGGCCCTGCCGGGACGAAGCGCCCGCTCAAAGCATCGAGCAGGCCGCGCATTTCCGCCGGGCCGCAGGCGTCCAGGCGCGGTGCCACCACGATGCGCAGGCTTTCGACGACCGACTTGACATCCTCCCAGCCAGGCTCTTCCAACTGCTCGACAGGGCCTTCCAGCGCCTGCTCGATCAAGCGCGTTGCGTAAAGCTCCAGGCGTTCGCGGGTATCGCCGGCGGTGCGCCACAACTGCCCGTCGATCTTTTGCAGTACCTGGGGGCGCCGCCCCGTCCATGGTTCGGCCAAGGCGCAATCGAGCGGATCGAAGCCCAGTTCGAAGGCCTTGGCCAGCACCCGCAACAGGCTCGATTGTGGGCCACGGCCATCGCCACGCGGAATGCGCAGCAACGCCAGCAAGGTGTCGATGCGCAAGCGGCCCTCGGGCGACTCGCCAAAGACATGCAGGCCGTCGCGGATCTGCGACTCCTTCAAATCGCACAGGTAGGTGTCCAGGCGCGGCAACCAGATGTCGGCGTCAGTCTCGCTGTCCAGCTCCAGCTCCTGGTCGATGCGGGTTTCGCGCACCAGCTTGAGAATGTCTTTTTGCAACTCAAGGGCGCGGCGCGGGTCGAGCAATTGCGCCTCGTAATACTCGTCGGCCAACAACTCAAGGTTACGCAACGGGCCGTAGGTTTCGGCACGGGTCAACGGTGGCATCAGATGGTCGATGATCACGGCCTGGGTACGCCGCTTGGCCTGGGCACCCTCGCCCGGGTCGTTGACGATAAACGGGTAGATGTTCGGCAGCGGCCCCAGCAATGCATCCGGCCAGCAGTTTTCCGACAGGCCCACGCCCTTGCCCGGCAACCACTCCAGGTTGCCGTGCTTGCCCACATGAATCACGCCGTGTGCGCCGTAGGTGTGACGCAGCCAGAAATAGAACGCCAGGTACCCATGGGGCGGCACCAGGTCCGGGTCGTGGTACACGGCACTCGCGTCCACCTGGTAACCCCGGGCAGGCTGGATGCCGACGAAGGTCAGGCCCAGGCGCAGGCCGGCGATCATCATGCGGCCGTCGCGGAACATTGGATCGTTTTGTGGAGCACCCCAACGTTGCAGCACGGCCTGGCGATTGGACTCGGGCAGTCGATCGAACAACGCCTGGTACTCGGCCAGGCCCAGGCTTTGATGGCACGGGCGCTGGTCGAGGCTGTCGAGGTCGTTGGTGACACCGCCGAGCAGCTCGTGGATCAGTGCGGTGCCGCTGTCCGCAAGCGCCGGCGCCACCGGATAGCCTTCAACCTGCAAGGCCCGCAGGATATTCAGCGCCGCTGCTGGCGTGTCCAGGCCCACACCGTTACCGATGCGACCGTCACGGGTCGGGTAGTTGGCGAGGATCAGGGCGATGCGTTTGTCGGCATTCGGCACCCGGGCCAAGTCAACCCAACGCCGCGCCAGTTCAGCGACAAAATCCATGCGCTCGGGCGCTGCGCGGTAGCACACCACGTCAGACTGGCTGCGCTCGCTGCGCCAGGCCAGGTCCTTGAAGCTGATCGGCCGGCTGATGATGCGCCCATCCAGCTCGGGCAAGGCAATATGCATGGCCAGGTCGCGGGGGCCGAGCCCCTGTTCGTTGGCCTCCCAGCCGGGCTGGTTATCCTGGGCGCAGATCGCCTGGATCACCGGGACGTTGCGCCGAAACGGTCGCAGATGCGGCGCTTCGGGGCTGGATTGGGCAAAGCCTGTGGTGTTGAGGATCACCGCGACTTGCACGTCGTCCAACAGGTCCTCGACCACCGTGAGGCAACCGGGCTCTTTCAAACTGGCCACTGCGATGGGCAACGGGTTCAGGCCCGCTGCCTGCAAGCGCTGGCAGAACACATCGATAAACCCGGTATTAGCCGCCTGCAAGTGGGAGCGGTAGAACAGCACCGCGGCCACGGGGAAGTCGGCGCGCCAATCCGCCTGCCAGTCATTGAGGCGGGCATTGGCTTTGTGCGGGTGATAGATCGCCGTACGCGGCAAGGTTTGTGGCTCGGCCCAGGCATAGTCGCGGCCCAGATGGGCGCTGGCCAGGTAGTGATAAAAGTCCAATGCATTGCCCAGGCCACCCTGGCGCAAAAAGTGCCACAGACGCTCGCGCTGTTCAGCAGCGACGGTGCTCAGGCCGCTGAGTTCCGGGTCTGGACGATCATCCCCCGGCACCAGGATCAACGTGACGCCACGCTCGGCCAACTCCACCAGGCGCTCGATGCCGTAGCGCCAATAACCAATGCCGCCATGCAAGGAAATCAGGATGACCTTGGCGTGACGCAACACCTCATCGACGTACAGGTCGACCGAGGCGTGGTTCTGCACCTGCATCGGGTTGGCCAGGCGCAGGCTGGGGTAATCCTCGGGCAACTGCTGGGCGGCTTCGGCCAGCAGCGCCAGGCTGGAGTCACCGCTGCACAGGATCACCAGCTCGGCGGGGGTTTGGCCAAGGTCAGCAATATTGTCGTCCGCGACGAAACCACCGGGTTGGGTCCTGAGCAGGTGCATGGTTAAACGCTGAGGGCAGCGCGCAATTGCGCTTCAAGGCCAGCGGCGTCCAGCTCCTGACCGATCAGCACCAGGCGCGTGATACGCGCTTCATCGGCACCCCAGGCACGGTCGAAGTGCTTGTCAAAGCGTGTGCCCACGCCCTGGATCAGCAGGCGCATCGGCTTGTTCGGGATAGCAGCAAAGCCTTTGACGCGCAAAATGCCGTGTTGCACCACCAATTGGGTCAGGGCGTCCAGCAACAGTGCTTCGTCGGCTTGAGGCAGGTCGATGGAGATGGAGTCGAAAGCATCGTGATCGTGGTCGTCTTCGCCTTCATGGTGATGATCGTGATGGCTGTGGCGAGCGTCGATATGCTCTTCGGAGCCGGCACCCAGGCCGATCAGCACGTCCAATGGCAGGCGACCGCTGCTGGCTTCGATGATCTTAACCGCCGGCGGCAGCTCCTCGGCCACTTCCAGGCGCACGCGGGCCAGGTCTTCGGTGCTGATCAGGTCGGCTTTGTTGAGGATCACCAGGTCGGCGCTGGCCAGTTGGTCGGCGAACAGCTCGTGCAAAGGCGACTCGTGGTCCAGGTTCGGGTCCAGTTTGCGCTGGGCGTCGACTTGATCCGGGAACGCAGCGAAAGTGCCGGCGGCCACGGCCGGGCTGTCGACCACGGTGATCACCGCGTCAACCGTGCAGGCGCTGCGGATTTCCGGCCACTGGAACGCTTGCACCAAGGGTTTTGGCAAGGCCAGCCCCGAGGTTTCGATCAGGATATGGTCAAGGTCACCACGACGGGCGACCAGTTCGCGCATCACCGGGAAGAACTCTTCCTGCACGGTGCAGCACAGGCAGCCGTTGGCCAGTTCGTACACGCGGCCGTTGGCTTCTTCTTCGGTACACCCGATGGAGCATTGCTTGAGGATTTCGCCGTCAATGCCCAGTTCGCCGAACTCGTTGACGATCACGGCTATGCGACGGCCCTGGGCGTTATCGAGCATGTGGCGCAGCAACGTGGTCTTGCCCGAGCCGAGGAAGCCGGTAACGATGGTGACGGGGAGTTTGGCCAGTGTTTTCATCGGATGCCCTTTGGGGCGGGCATACGGGACGACAGGCCCTGCGGCGCGCGCAGCAGCGGATTTCGTCACCGGATCACCCCGCCCGGTTGAATTGGAAAATCGGTGACGAGGCAGGTCTCCTGGCTTGGGGCGTGCAGGTCTTGTGACCAACGCTGACTGCGCCTTCCCGCCGTCTCGGCAGTGGCGTGGCAGTCAACTGAACCCTTCACAGTTGCGGGGGCAGCCGCGGCTTGAACCGCGTTCCCTTCTTAGCTTCGACCTGGGCCGAAGAACCTCGAGGGTGCAAGGCTACGCAGTGCAACGGAGCGGGTCAATGTCGCGCCGCCTAAAGCATAAACTTACCCAGCCTGTGCCTTGACCAACTCAGTCTTTGTAAGGCTTGCGCCGATCCCGCAAAAGCGCCCTGCAATATGATGTCATATTCAATACGGAACGGTCGCGCAGTCCGACACCACGCAGCAGTGCTCATTTCATACAGAGACTCCTGCCATTTCGCAATTAGCGGAGTGTTTTTGAAATGTGGCGAATTTTAATCCATTGGCTTCAGGAATGAATCATGCTGATATCGACTTCTAACGCGCCCACCCCCCTCGCTCTTTTTAACAATACGGGTGCAATCAATAACAAACAGCCCGTCAGTGCTGACGCTGTTGGGCGTGCGCCGCTGGATTCTCAGGACAACCCTCCCGCAGCCCTGAACGCTCGCGGCAACTTACCGCGATTCAAACGATCAGAGCCGCTTATGAGCAGCCTTGTGGAACAAGGGATCAGCAAACGTGGCCCCCTACTCCACTGCTTCCAAGACGATCTGATAAATGGGATAAAAAAGCACTTTCGTGAGTACGCCGCAGGCGAAAACGACCGATTTGTAAACTTTAACGAATTGAAAGAAGCGGCAGGTCAAATACCAACCACCAGAGCTTTTTCCGCCGAGGCAACCCTCTATGCCAAAATACTCCTGCAGAACCCTCGGGTACTTCGTGAGTTAGATATCGGAATTGGTGACCATGGCCGGCCCGGCGCGGAAGATGGGAGATTTGATATTGAAAACATCGAGCACATGTTAACAAAGCCAACTTATATGGGAGAGCACTTTGCGATTTTGCTGGATTACCGACTCACCTGATTAGTTCGGTCAGATACAACACAGTCGGCGGTGCTTGATACAAGATGGCAAGGTTTCGACAGGCAAGCTGCGTTCGTCACTACGTATCAGTTTGACGCACATCACTGCGTCATGCTCTCCTACACATCTTGTTTCGGGTGCCCCTCACAGGGTGAAACGGGAAACCGGTGCGTCATAGACTTATGGCCAGTCCGGTGCTGCCCCCGCAACGGTAAGCGAGCGAAGCGTCAAATCCACTGTGCTGTGCATGGGAAGGAGACGCTTGTCAGGATGGACTCTATCAAGAGCCGCCCCTCGCAAGCCCGGAGACCGGCCCGAAAATATCAGATAACAAACCCGCGGTGGGCGGGCGCTGTTCAGAACCCTGCGTGCCTGGCTCGCGGGGTTTTCATGCGCTCGTTTCACCCTGATACCTGAAAGGGACGCGCCATGTCGATCATCAGCAGCACTTCGCACTCCGCCAGCAGCACTGCCACCTTGAGCCAACGCCTGACCGCCGCCATCGGTGCGTCAATCCTTGGTGCGTGCCTGGTGTATTTCGCCGGTTTCTCCCATATCGAAGCCGTGCACAACGCGGCCCACGATACCCGCCACAGCGCCGCGTTCCCGTGCCACTGAGACCTGCCGACATGATCAAGCGTATTGCCCAAACCGCAGGGTTCACCGGCTTATTGGCCGCCCTGCTGCTGACCCTGCTGCAAAGCTTGTGGGTCGCGCCGTTGATTTTGCAGGCGGAGACCTTTGAAAAGGCTCCAGCTGTTGCCGAAGTCCCCCATGAACATGCTGCTGGCACCGCTGCCCACACCCACGACGCCGAAGCCTGGGAGCCGGAAGATGGCTGGCAGCGCGTGCTGTCGACCACCGGTGGCAACCTGGTCGTTGCGGTCGGGTTTGCGCTGATGCTGGCCGGCCTGTACACCCTGCGCGCACCAACCCGTACAGCTCAAGGGCTACTGTGGGGCCTGGCCGGTTACGCGACATTCGTACTTGCGCCGACCTTGGGCCTGCCGCCTGAACTGCCGGGCACCGCCGCCGCTGATCTGGCGCAACGGCAGATCTGGTGGATCGGCACTGCCGCGTCTACCGCTGCCGGCATTGCTTTGCTGGTGTTCGGTCGCGGCTGGTTGCTCAAAGTGCTGGGCGTGGCGATCGTCGCCGTACCCCACGTGATTGGCGCTCCGCAGCCGGAAGTCCACTCCATGCTGGCCCCGGAGGCCCTCGAAGCCCAGTTCAAGATCGCATCGCAGTTGACCAATGTGGCGTTCTGGCTGGCCCTTGGTCTGATCAGTGCCTGGCTGTTTCGCCGTAACCGCGACGAACACTACTCGGCATGACCCTCGTCGTCGGCCTGGGTTGCCAGCGGGGTTGTGATGTCCGAACCCTGCTGGAACTCCTTGATAGCGCCCTCGCCGAAGGCGGCATTGAACGCCAACGCATTACCGCGCTGGCGAGCATTGATCGCAAACAGGCTGAGCCGGGGTTGGTGGCCCTGGCCCAATTATTGAGCCTGCCCTTGCAGTGTTTCAGCGCCGAACAACTGGCCGGCTTTGAACATCGGCTGAGCCACAAATCAGACGTAGCATTTAGCCATACCGGCTGTTACGGCATCGCCGAAAGTGCCGCATTGGCCTTGGCCGAGCAACTCGCCCACGGCCCTGCCCACCTGCTCATCACCCGCAAGAAAACCATCCAGGCCACCCTTGCATTAGCCTGCGCCGGTTAAAATCCCGATAATTGCCGCTCTCGATCATGAGCAATCTTCATGCTCGCCCGTTTTTTCAACAGGAATTCCCCATGACCGTCTACTTCATCGGCGCAGGCCCCGGCGACCCGGAACTGATTACCGTCAAGGGCCAGCGGCTGATCCGCAGCTGCCCGGTGATCATCTACGCTGGCTCGCTGGTGCCTGCGGCAGTACTGGAAGGTCATCAGGCACGCCAGGTGGTCAACAGCGCCGAGCTGCACCTGGAACAGATCATCGACGTGATCAAAGCCGCCCATGCGCAAGGCCAGGATGTGGCGCGCGTGCACTCCGGCGACCCGAGCCTGTATGGGGCGATTGGTGAGCAAATCCGTCACTTGCGCGAGCTGGGCATTCCCTTTCAGATCATTCCCGGGGTCACGGCGGTGGCTGCCTGCGCGGCGTTGCTGGAAACCGAACTGACCCTGCCGGACATTGCCCAGAGTGTGATCCTGACCCGTTATGCGGATAAAACCAGCATGCCGGTGGGTGAGGACTTCGACAGCCTGGCCCGGCACGGCACGACAATGGCCATTCACTTGGGGGTCAATCATCTGGACAGGATCGTCGCTGAGCTGCTGCCGCACTATGGTGCAGATTGCCCGATCGCCGTGGTGCACCGCGCGACATGGCCGGACCAGGATTGGGTGGTGGGTTCGTTGAGTGATATTGCCCAGAAGGTCGCGACTAAAGGCTTTCGGCGTACGGCGCTGATTGTGGTCGGGCGGGTGTTGGCAAATGATAGCTTTGGCGAATCCTCGCTGTACCGCGCAGGTCACGCCCACCTCTATCGTCCTTGAAGATATGGACTGAACCACAGCCAATCCAAACTATCAGACAATCATCATAGCTGGCTGAATTTAGAGCATAAAAAAACGGCGCTCACGGGGCGCCGTCTTTTAAGCTCGCAGTGAACACCTTACTCAGTAGTAGGCGTTTTCTTTCTGCGTGTGATCAGTCACGTCGCGCACACCCTTGAGCTCAGGAATACGCTCAAGCAAGGTGCGCTCGATGCCCTCGCGCAGAGTCACGTCCGCCTGGCCGCAACCCTGGCAGCCGCCGCCGAACTTCAATACCGCGATACCGTCATCCACTACGTCGATCAGGCTCACCTGACCGCCGTGGCTGGCCAGCCCCGGGTTGATCTCGGTTTGCAGGTAGTAGTTGATCCGCTCATTGACCGGGCTGTCGGCGTTAACGTTGGGCACCTTGGCGTTGGGCGCCTTGATAGTCAACTGGCCGCCCATGCGATCGGTGGCGTAGTCGACTACAGCGTCGTCAAGGAAAGCTTCGCTGAAGGCATCGATGTACGCGGTGAAGCTTTTCAGCCCCAGGGCGGTGTCTTCAGGCTTCTCTTCACCAGGCTTGCAGTAGGCAATGCAGGTCTCGGCGTACTGGGTGCCGGGCTGGGTGATAAAGACGCGGATGCCGATACCCGGGGTGTTCTGCTTGGACAGCAGGTCAGCCAGGTAATCGTGGGCGGCGTCGGTAATGGTTATGGCAGTCATGGAAACTCCTCACAGGCTTGCCGGCAGTTTACGCCAAATTATTACGCAGGTACAAAGTCCGAGCATTTTTGTCGGAAAAGCCCCCTATCCCCCTGACCGATGGCGAACAACCGCCCCATTGCCCCTGAAAACAGATCGATCACCAACGCCTGCCTTGCATCACCACTGCCTGGGTCAACTTCAGAAGCGGTTTCCTTTTGGCCGAAGCGCTGGCACTAGGCTCATCGCGCCACATGACCTTCGAACAATTGCTCAACCTGCCAGCGGCACACTTTCACGCCAACGCCGACAACCCCGAGCAGCAGGCGCTGATAGCGGCCACGGCAACAGTAATACGCTGAGCCTGATCAATGCGGTCAAGGTACCGGGCATTACCGATGTCGGTATCGAGAACGTCGGCTCCCTGTGCGTAGGTAAATACATGGTATTTATTGTCGCGTGGCGGGATATTCCGGCCGGGACCGAGTTATTGATGGACTATGGCAAAAGCTATTGGAAGTACTTGAAGCCCTGAGACCGGCCACTTGTAAAGCGCTTCGCCGACCAGATCCCTGGTCACCGAGGCGCTGTCGAAAGGGGTGCTGGAGCATCAACGCCAAACCAGCGTGTGAGCATGCGGTAGGCAGGCCTCTCCAGCCATTGGTAACTCACAAATGCGCCCAGTCCGATGATGACGATACATCCAGGCAATATGGCGTAAGGGTCGATCCCCGTGCGGTCGGCGATCCAACGCCCAGCGCTGAGCACCAACACGTGGAGTAGATAGACCGAGTAGGAGCAATCCCCGAGCACCTTCAACAAGCGCGCGCCCTGGAAGTAAGGTTCCAGTGCCACGCAACTGAAGACCACTATCGCGCTGGGCACTCCCCACTCCAGGGCTCGGGGTATGTCCGCGCCATGATCAATAGCCACCAGGGCCGCTGCGATACCCAACAATGCCAGCCACGGCTTGGCCCGGCATAGGCCGCGCCGATACAGCATGCCGATCACCACGCCCATCAGGAACTCGAAAATAATGTCCTCATGGTAGAAGCCACTGGCCAGGTCAACGGCGGGAGTGATGATGTAGCACACCAGATACAGCAGCGCTGCTACCACCCACAAGCGATAGGCCGCGGGCACCAGCAAGGCAAAGGCAAACAGGCAATAAAACAGCATCTCGAAATTCAGTGTCCACCCGACATCGAGCAGTGGGTAGACGCCGAAGCCTCCCGGGTTTTGGGCCGGTATAAAGAGCATCGACATGAGTACATGACCGGGTTCGAGCCGAGCCTCTGGAAAGATCGCAGGCACAACGGCAACCACGAGAATCATGAGCAGGGTATAGAACCAATACGCCGGAACAATCCTCGCCACGCGCATCAGCATGAAACGCCCGGGGTTCAGCGCTTTGTCGGCAGTCGCCAGGTAAATCACCAAGCCACTGATGACAAAGAACACATCCACCCCTATGGCGCCTTTTTCGACAAACAGAGACTCCAGCGCGTTGCTGGCTTCAAAGTTGAAAAACCCTTGCATGAAATGGTGGCCCACCACACTCCATGCCGCCAAGGCGCGTAGAAACTGCACTGAAATCAACATCGGTGTCCCCTGTCCAGTCCGTAGGTAGGTATCCGACTGCTTCAGCGCTCACTTGGAGAAATGACCGGACCAATACAGTAGTTATAGATTCTCGTAGCGGTTCATGTCCAATACACCCTCTTCCACTGGCGTGGTTTCACGTATGTACCGCGACAAATCGTGGAAGTACCGCCAGAACTGCGGATGACTGCGGCGTACCCCCCAGCGATCGACTATTTTCTCAAACCGCTTGGCATCCTTGGCCTGCTCCATTTGCGTGACGAATTGCGGCACCTCTTGAGCTGGAATGTTGAACATGAAGTTCGGGTAACTGCTCATCACCCCCGGATAGATGGTCAGTGTGTCGAGGCCCGGCTGGTAGCGATAAGCCTCACCCAACAGGAAAGCCACGTTACTGTGGGCACGGTTACGCAGCATGCTGTAGACCACGCGCTGGCCACTCTGGGTTTCGATGCGCAGCATGGTGGCTTCGGGCAACTGGTCGATCACCTTGAGCCCCGCCGCCGGGCGCGACGTCAGGCGGCTAAGCGCCTGTTCGGCGTCCTGCAAGGCCCGGTCGATACCGGTGCGCGAGCAATAGGCCCCGGTGCAGCGGTTGATCGGGTCCGGGCTGACGTTCAAACCGCCGTAACGCGTCAGCAGTTGGTTGGCAAAATCGCGCTTGGGATCTTTCTCGTCCAGATGCAGCCCCGTGGGCTTGTCGTCATCAATGGCTTCATAGTCCAGCCACAACTTGAGCTTGCCACTGTTCTGGTACCAGTCATCAAGGAAGTCCTCGCGGGTGTCGGCCGGCATCAGACGCAGGAAGTTCTGTTCGGCGCCGTTGCGGATCAGGTCGAAGTACAAGCGCGTCTGGGCCTGGTGCGACACATTGCCGAACACGTCGAAGTTGACTGCCAACTGGTAATAAGTGCGCTCCAGCAGTGGGTAATCGAACAGCCACATCGTCTGCGGCACCTCACCGATCAGGCCCTTGGTCACCGAGGCGCTGTCGAAATGGCGAAAGATGGTCAGCAAGGCATTGTCATTACCCGCCCACAAGCTCGACCAACTCGGCGGCGGCACATCTGCGTAGCTATCGCGGCGCAACGCCTCATACTGATTACGCTTGTCGCGATAGGCCAGCCACAGGCCCAGCACACTGCCCACATCATCGTTTTGCCCAGGCATGGCCAACAATGGCGTGGCCTGGCCGCGGTAACGGGCATCGGTGATGTACAGGTCATGGTCCGGCTCCTGGAACAGTGTCCAGAAGTTGTCACGGATCACGTCCGTGGCGATCTGGCCACGGCATACAGGACCGCGGATGAAGGTGCGCACGAAGTATTCGGCGTTATCCAACATGAACTGATAACGCGCCTTGGCCGGTATGGCTTCGAAGGTTTCGAACGGGTTGGCACGGCGCCCCGGTCCGTAGCCCGGCAAGGCGCTCACCTGCCAGTCACCGGAATAGAACAGGTCTTTGATCCGCGCCATTTTCGCCGCGCTGAACGGGTAAGTGATGTGGGTTTTATGCACGATCACGCCTTGTACCGGCCACAGGCGGTAATAGACCTGAGTGCCTGGGTCATCGTTAGGACGACGGGTCGCGATCAGATCGATCGGCTGCCCGCTCGGCGTACGCGAACGCACCCACTGGAAGTAATGCCCCGGCTCGCCGTTCTCGAAGTAAATGTGGGCGAGGAACAAATGCTCGTACAACCAGCGCGCCACCAGGCTTTGCCGGGCGCCCGGCTGGTTGAACAGGGTTTCCCATTGCTGCACCTGCAAGGCTTCCCTGGTGCTGGGAGCCAGACTCTGCTCATCAATCGGCGCACCGGAGGCCAGCCAGCGTTGCAGGGTCTGGTATTGCTGGTCGGTCAGGCCGGTAACGGCCAGCGGCATGCCCTCCTTGGGATGGGCGCCGGCATAGGCGTTGAATTCGCCGGGCGTCGCGCACATGTTTTGGCGGTTCAGGCCCAATACAATCTCGTCGGGCAGTTTGGCATTGGGTGGCAATGGCGCGTTATGCCCCAGCTCCAGCATACGTGCCATCAACGCAGCCTGGCTGCCCTGGGCATCCAGTACCGAATAGAAGCCCTTCTGCTGCCAGGCTTGTTTGCCGAACGCGTCATAGAACAGCCGTGTAGTCGGTGTGGCCTGGCTACGCTCGCCATCGTACACCGGCATCTTGCTCGCGCCGCGGGCCGCGCCCTCTGCGCTGCCAAGGTTGAGCTGGCAAGCAGAGTCGTAGCAGGCATGGCAGGCCACGCACTTCTCGGTGAAGATCGGTTGGATATCGCGGGTATAGGAAATCGCCGAAGCAGGGCCATCAGCCTGCGCAGTACTGGCTATCAAGGCCAGGGCGGCGCTGACGATCAAACGAAGTGACATGTATCGGGTCCCGATTCAAGGCGTGCGGTCTGTGAAGTGGCGGTGATTCTACCGGGCCATGACTGCCAACAACATGAGCGATATTCATGCAGAACCCTGACATACTCCAAATCGGCACAGGTTTGCTATGATCCACGCCCTCCGTAATGCCTGACCAGAGTAGTCCCATGTCCGATCGTAGCGCTCGCCTGCAAGCCCTTCACCAAGCCCTCAAGGACCGTATCCTGATCCTCGACGGTGGCATGGGCACGATGATCCAGAGCTATAAGCTTGAGGAGCAGGACTACCGAGGCAAACGCTTCGCCGACTGGCCAAGCGACGTGAAGGGCAACAACGACCTGCTGGTCCTCACTCGCCCCGACGTGATCGGCGGAATCGAGAAGGCCTACCTGGACGCCGGCGCCGACATCCTTGAAACCAACACCTTCAACGCCACGCGGATCTCCATGGCCGACTACGGCATGGAAGAGCTGGCCTATGAACTGAACGTGGAAGGCGCCCGCCTGGCGCGCAAGGTGGCCGACGCCAAAACCCATGAGAACCCGGCCAAGCCGCGTTTTGTCGCCGGTGTACTGGGCCCGACCAGCCGTACCTGCTCACTGTCCCCGGACGTGAACAACCCTGGCTACCGCAACGTGACCTTCGATGAGCTGGTGGAAAACTACACCGAGGCCACCAAGGGCCTGATCGAAGGCGGTGCCGACCTGATCCTGATCGAAACCATCTTCGATACCCTCAACGCCAAGGCCGCGATCTTCGCCGTGCAAGGCGTGTTCGAAGAACTGAATATCGAACTGCCGATCATGATCTCCGGCACCATCACCGATGCCTCCGGCCGTACCCTGTCGGGCCAGACCACCGAAGCGTTCTGGAACTCCGTGGCTCACGCCAAGCCGATTTCGGTCGGCCTCAACTGCGCCCTCGGCGCCAGCGAACTGCGCCCCTACCTGGAAGAGCTGTCGAACAAAGCCAACACCCACGTTTCGGCGCACCCCAACGCCGGCCTGCCCAACGAATTCGGCGAATACGACGAACTGCCGTCACAAACCGCCAAGGTCATCGAAGAGTTCGCCCAGAGCGGTTTCCTGAATATCGTCGGCGGCTGCTGCGGCACCACACCGGGCCATATCGAAGCCATTGCCAAGGCCGTGGCCGGTTATGCGCCCCGCCCGATCCCGGACATTCCCAAGGCCTGTCGCCTGTCCGGCCTGGAGCCGTTCACCATCGATCGCAGCTCGTTGTTCGTCAACGTCGGCGAGCGTACCAACATTACCGGCTCGGCCAAGTTCGCTCGGCTGATCCGCGAAGACAACTACACCGAAGCCCTGGAAGTCGCCCTGCAGCAGGTGGAAGCCGGCGCCCAGGTGATCGACATCAACATGGATGAAGGCATGTTGGATTCGAAGAAGGCCATGGTCACCTTCCTCAATCTGATTGCCGGAGAGCCGGACATATCCCGTGTGCCGATCATGATCGACTCCTCCAAGTGGGAAGTGATCGAGGCCGGCCTCAAATGCATCCAGGGCAAGGGCATCGTCAACTCCATCAGCATGAAGGAAGGCGTCGAGCAGTTCATTCATCACGCCAAACTGTGCAAGCGTTACGGCGCTGCGGTGGTGGTGATGGCCTTCGACGAAGCCGGGCAGGCCGACACCGAAGCGCGTAAAAAAGAGATCTGCAAACGCTCCTACGACATTCTGGTGAATGAAGTCGGCTTCCCGCCGGAAGACATCATCTTCGACCCGAACATCTTCGCCGTCGCCACCGGTATCGAGGAGCACAACAATTACGCCGTCGATTTCATCAACGCCTGTGCCTATATCCGCGACGAACTGCCGTATGCGCTGACCTCCGGCGGCGTATCCAACGTGTCATTCTCGTTCCGCGGCAACAACCCGGTGCGTGAGGCGATCCACTCGGTGTTCCTGCTGTATGCGATCCGCAACGGCCTGACCATGGGTATCGTCAACGCCGGCCAGTTGGAGATCTACGACCAGATCCCGGCCGAGCTGCGTGACGCCGTGGAAGACGTGGTGCTTAACCGCACGCCGGAAGGCACCGACGCCCTGCTGGCGATTGCCGACAAGTACAAAGGCGACGGCAGCGTCAAGGAAGCCGAGACCGAGGAATGGCGTGGCTGGGACGTCAACAAGCGTCTGGAACATGCGCTGGTCAAGGGCATCACCACGCATATCGTCGAAGACACCGAAGAGTCGCGCCTGTCGTTCGCACGTCCGATCGAAGTGATCGAAGGCCCGCTGATGTCCGGCATGAACATCGTCGGCGACCTGTTCGGCGCCGGCAAAATGTTCCTGCCCCAGGTGGTGAAATCCGCCCGCGTAATGAAGCAGGCCGTGGCCCACTTGATCCCGTTTATCGAGCTGGAAAAAGGCGACAAGCCGGAGGCCAAGGGCAAGATCCTGATGGCCACGGTCAAAGGCGACGTGCATGACATCGGCAAGAACATCGTCGGCGTGGTGCTCGGGTGCAACGGCTATGACATCGTGGATTTGGGTGTAATGGTGCCTGCCGAGAAGATCCTGCAGGTGGCCAAGGAGCAGAAGTGCGACATCATCGGCCTGTCCGGCCTGATCACGCCGTCCCTGGATGAAATGGTGCATGTGGCCCGCGAGATGCAGCGCCAGGACTTCCACCTGCCGTTGATGATCGGTGGCGCGACCACCTCCAAGGCGCACACGGCAGTGAAAATCGAGCCCAAGTACAGCAATGACGCCGTGATCTACGTGACCGACGCCTCGCGCGCCGTGGGTGTGGCCACGCAGTTGCTGTCCAAGGAACTGAAGGCCGGTTTCGTCGAGAAAACCCGCCTGGAATACATCGACGTGCGTGAACGCACCTCCAACCGCAGTGCGCGTACCGAACGCCTGAGCTACCCGGCGGCCATCGCCAAGAAGCCGCAGTTCGACTGGAGCAGCTACACCCCGGTCAAACCGACCTTTACCGGCGCCAAGGTGCTGGACAATATCGACCTCAACGTCCTGGCCGAGTACATCGACTGGACGCCGTTCTTTATCTCCTGGGACCTGGCCGGCAAGTTCCCGCGCATCCTCGAAGACGAGGTGGTCGGTGAAGCCGCCACTGCGCTGTACGCCGATGCCCAGGAAATGCTCAAGAAGCTGATCGACGAGAAACTCATCAGCGCCCGCGCGGTGTTCGGTTTCTGGCCGACCAATCAGGTGCAGGACGATGACCTGGAAGTCTACGGCGACGACGGCCAGCCCATCGCCAAACTGCATCACCTGCGCCAACAAATCATCAAGACCGACGGCAAGCCGAATTTTTCCCTGGCCGACTTCGTCGCGCCCAAGGACAGCGGCGTGACCGACTACATCGGTGGTTTCATCACCACCGCCGGCATCGGTGCCGAGGAAGTGGCCAAGGCTTACCAGGACGCTGGCGACGACTACAACTCGATCATGGTCAAGGCCCTCGCCGACCGCCTGGCCGAAGCCTGCGCCGAATGGCTGCACCAGCAAGTGCGCAAAGAACACTGGGGCTATGCCAAGGATGAACAACTGGACAACGAGGCGCTGATCAAGGAGCAGTACAGCGGCATCCGCCCTGCCCCCGGCTACCCGGCGTGCCCGGATCACACCGAGAAAGCCCAGCTGTTCCAACTGCTGGACCCCGAGGCCCGTGAAATGCACGCCGGGCGCAGCGGGGTGTTCCTCACCGAGCACTATGCGATGTTCCCCGCAGCAGCAGTCAGCGGCTGGTACTTCGCCCACCCGCAGGCGCAGTACTTTGCCGTGGGTAAGGTCGACAAGGACCAGGTCGCCAGCTACACCGCGCGCAAAGGCCAGGACCTCAGCGTGACGGAGCGCTGGCTGGCGCCGAACCTGGGGTATGACAACTGAGGTTAAACCCCGACCACCCGGTGCGGCGCTCTTAAATTGCCGCTTCAGGGACGCCAGGACGGACCGGGCTGGGGTGACGACGGAGCGGGCGTGGCAGGTTCCATGCCCGATAACCGTTGTATCTCCGCCCGGGACAGCTCCATGCGTTTCTGAGTACGGGCGGCAGCCCGTTCGATCTCCAACTGGCCAATGGCTTGCTCATAGCGCGCCATACTCTGGGCATCGCCCCGGTCGCTGTGTGCGTCCTCCAAGGCTTCATAACGGCGGGCCAGTTCGTCCTCAAGGGCCTCGAACTGTTCGGCGTAACGCTCATCCAGATAACGCAACCAGTACTCACGTTGAATCAGGCTTTCGACAAACGCATCGGTACTTTCAGTTGCCAGGATTTGTGCGCGTAACTGTGCCTGTAGCTCGGCATTGATCGGGTTTGCGAACGCCATGTAGGTCGGCTGTCCAGGCAGCTCCAGGCCGTCGGGCCAGCCGCGGGTCAAGCCGATCCGGTAACTCAAGCGCACCTCGGCCCGGTCCATGCCCACCGCGGCGGCTTCTGCGAGTTGATCGGCCCTGCTCAACCGAAACAACTGCCGCGACAGGTTCAGCAGCGCCCGGCCCCTGAGGTCGAGCCGTTGCTGTGGGATATCGCGCAAGGCGCGGTATTCGAACACCCGCACTTCCATCTCACTGAACGTGAGGATGCGGCCATCGATACAGGTGCCATGGGTTTCGGCTTCGATGAACAGGGTACCGCGCAACTCGGCATTTTCTGCGGCCCCCGCGATAACGCCCCATACCCGTTGCGTGAGGCTTGGACGATTGAGGTTGAATTCCGAGGTCAGGCGCAACAGCGAAATGAGGTGGAAAAACCGATCATGATCCTGCGCCTGTGCCAGTTGATTCCACAGCGCTGTTCGTTGCGTCGCCAACTCCGCTGAGGTATCGGCCAACCAGGGGTCAAGTGCCGGCTGCGCGGTATTTTGCAGCGGGTTTTCAATGCTCTCAGCCGGCAGGTAGCCGGCGTCCGGATCACTATCACCGTCGTCAGAACCAGAGCCCGAATCAGCATCGGAGTCGGAGTCCGGGTCCGGGTCCGACTCAGTGTCGGGCCCGCCATAATTGCGACGATGGGCGCGGTCGAGTTCTGCTCGCGAAAAGCCCATGACCTCATTGGCCTCATGCGCCTCGGCGTAATTGCGCATTTGTTCAAGGGCTTGCGCGGTCAGGTTATGGTTATCGGCCAGGTCCGTACCTGACACCAAGCCGTCGTGCGCGCCTTCGAGTAAAGACTGCGGGAAGGACACCAGCGCATTGCCGCTCAGGTTCAGCCGGGTCAGGTGCTGCGACTCCAACGCACCCTCGGGCCAGCTTGCGATGTCGTTGTAGCTCACGTCCAATGTCTCCAGGCGACTGAAGTCCCGCATATCAAAGGCCTGCAGGTTGTTATGATTCAAATCCAACCAACGCAAGCGCTCACTGCGCAATCGAGCAGGCAACGACGGCGCTTGCGTGAAGGCGTTGTAGGCCAGTTCCAGACGCTCAAGCTGCTCCATGCGTTGAACGGCTTCGGGCAGTGCTGTCAGCTCATTACCACTGAGTATCAACCGGTTCAATGGGCCAAAGGCGGCTAAAAACCCGTTGCTGCCTTGCGCAGTGAGCTTGACCCCCGTCAGATTGAGGCTGCGCACATGGGTAAACGGCACGGAGAGCGCGGGAAAATCACCAGGTTGGGTCGCCTGCAAGCTCAACGTCTCGACCTCGCCAGCCGGGCGCCCTTCTACCACAGCCCGAACCCAGGATTCGCGGATCGCCTGCGCGGGGGTTACTCGCTTCAGACTGTCGAGACTGTCGCCAAAAGCGCGCGCCTCGCGGGTAAACAACCAACCATTCAACTCACGCGTCAGCACGTCATGGGTCTGATACCACCGAGCGACCTGCGTATCTATTTGCAGGTCGCTCAGCCCCGTCTCGCGCAGTTGCCTGACCCTGGCCATGGCTTGCTCTTGCGTCGAGAGCGGGCTTAACGCCCTTATCGCATTTTCCGGAACACCCTCAAAGTGTCCACTACCCGATGGCAAGGGCAGCAAATAGTGCGCTACCGAACCTGCGGTGTGCTTCGGGGGAAACACCAGGGGTTCCTGATCCAGCGCAAACCGACTCAACGCTCCCTCAGGCAATCCTTTGGTCGTCTCGACCCGACGCCGCGCTGCATTGAGTACCGTCGTGCCTTCGACGCTCAACGGGTTGCCTGCCAACTCAGTGCGCATCAACACATCTGAATCATCAATCGCGAGCGGTGCAAGGCTCGTCAACTGATTGTCACGTAAGTCCAGGCAAGCCAATTGCGCGAGGTGTTCAGCACCTTGCGGCCATTCCCGTAGCATCGATTCGCGCAGGTTCAGCGCCGTCAGGCGGGTCAGTGCGCTGACGTCGAGGGTGCCCAGCCGGTTATATTGCAGGCTCAGCACTTGCAGCCTGTTCAACCCATTGAATTGAGCCTGTACTGCCGGGGTCACTGCGATCTGGTTGTCGGACAAGTCCAGGTGTGTCAATTCCGGCAGGATGCCCGCACTGATCGGTACCTCAGTGAGGCGACTGAAGCGCAGTTCAAGGCTTTGCGTTCCGGCGAACGCCTGGATGAAACCACTGAGCTGATCAGGCGGCACATCCTCCAGCCAATTCACCTTTAACGTTTTGACATGCGAAAAGGTACCGGCCGGCAACACCGGCAATTCGCGGATTTTTTCAGCGACCAGGGGATTGGTCGGCGACATCTTTGGATCCGGCAGTTCAAACATCGAAATATCGATATCGGTCGGCAGGCCATAGCGTTGGCATACCGCCCCGCGCCAGCTTTTCTTCAGCAACGCCAGGATGCTTGCATTCTGCCCGTCCCTCCAGCGCACCCGGAGTACGGGGACCAAAGAGGGTTCGTAGAACGGCTTGAAAATGCCGAGGTGTTCTTCACGCAGCGCTTGCACGGCGTTCATCCGCGTTTGTGGCGTGTTCCACAGGCCCATGACCACGTCCGTCATTCGACGGCCGACAGGGACCTCGCCCATCAGCAGGCTCAATTCTCCGCGTGCAAAGCCTCTGACCATTTCGTCCAGGTTCGCCAGGTGTGGCCCGAACGACCCCGCATAATTCCTGACGTGCTCATAGGCTGGCTTGAAGTCTTCATAGCTGAACGTCGACCAGTCCAGCGATAACCCGCTCCATAACCGCTCGTACCCGCTATAGAGCTCGGCAGGCAACGTGGCAATGGCGGTCTGGGCCAGATCCAGTCGCTCCAGAAGCGGCAGTTTCTGCACATAGGCGGGCCATTGCATTGGCACGTTGGGCGCCACGATCTTCAAGCGTTTCAAGCGTTGCAAGGGGCTTAAATCCAGGCCGTTGAGGACGTGGCCGTCGTAGGCGAAATAACCGAGCTCCAGGTGTTCAAGGCCGGCCAGTGCCGTCAATTGCGACGATAACTGCGCGGTCAACTGATGTGCATCGAAGCTGACTGCCAAATGTTTGAGCCCTGTGAACTGTGCCAACACCTGGGGCACGCGGGTCAACTTCGGGCTGGCATCCGTGGTTTCTACGGTTGGGAAATAGGGCGGCCGCAAGGTCAGTTTTTCGAGAGAGGGAAACTGGCTCAGAAACCCATCGATATTGGTGTCATGCAGGGCCGTACCGAGAACAGATAGTTCACGCACGTATGAAAAGTTCGCCGTCAATGAAGGCAACGGTTCATTGAGGGTCAACGCCAAGGCATCGGCACTCGGCACTTTCCCGGCCAACCAAGAACGGCCCCAGCTACGCTTGAGCGCTTCCCCGGCGAGGAAATTGCTCTGACGATTGGCTACCGACGAGCGATTGACCCAATGATTGAGCGCGTCATGCAGCGCCTGGCGCTCTTCAAACAGTGCTTTCAACCTGCTGACGATTGCTCGGCCATCGTTCCCCGCCCGTACCAGCTCAAGGAAAAACGCATTGATCTGCACCTCATCCAAATCCGGATAGATTATGCGCACCTGATGAGCCAGCAGCGGGCTCACACTCGGCCCCCGCCCACTGGCCTGATAACCTATCAGTGTGTCGTTGATGCGCACCGGCGGCTTGAACCTGGGCACTTTCGGCTCCAGCCACGCCGAGGCCTCCAGACGATGCGCATCGGCTTGCTCGATCAGTTTGCGTTGCAACACGGCGTGTTGGCTGACCTGCGGCACTCCCAGGCTCTGGCGCGCCTCATCGGGCAAGGCATGCATCAGCGAGGCGAAAAAGTTGTCGCCCTCCGGTGCCAGACTGTTGAGTGCTTCGCCCCGCTCATCGAACGCCTGGTAGCTGGGGCCGTGCTTGACCAAGTATTTTTTCTGCGCCGCGGTGGACGCACCAATGCTGTCGATCAGCGTGCCACGCGTGTGGGTGCTGCGCACTTCCAGGCGCAACGTATCCAGCCAGCCCGGCAGCGTTTGAAGGGCATGCAGCGCCAGCCGTCGGCTGTCGGCCGCGGCAATCGTCTCGCTACGCAGCCCGGCGTAGGCTCGGGCCAACCGTCCTTGTCGCGCATACCAGCGAGCTTCCTCGAGCATGTTCAAGGGTACGCGCGCGGTGGCGGCTAGCCGTTCAAGCTCATCGACACGGGCGTGGTCGAGCACCGTTTGCGCTGCCGCCTTGCTGAGCCCCGGGCAGGTGTGCTGCAGCAGGCTGATACGCTTGTCCAGCGGCTCGGTGCCGCCGTAGATACTGTCGAAAATCGCCGGCCTGCGCTGGCGCGCATAGTCGGCCAGTCGCTGGTTGAACCTCGCCTTGCGCGCGTCGAGGCTGCCTGGGCCGTCGGTGCCGAGCAACTGCACCCGCTCTGAATCGTCCAACGCCAATAGAATCCGCGCAGGCACTTCGCCGCCGAGAATATCGCTGCGCCCCACCTTGATCGGCAGCGCTGCGCGCCCTCCTTTAAACGAGCGGTGAGCACCATACTTGACCGACCGGCCGAAGGTACCGGCCCCCTCGAACACTTCCAGTACGCGCCCTCGCGGCCAACCGGGCATTTCAACGATCAACGGCAGCGCATACAGGTACAGGTCATCAATATCACGGGTACCCTCTAGTTGCTCGATCACCCGTGACACATCTGCATCCGCCTTGAACAGGCGCAGCGTATCAATCAGCTCGGGCGGCGCAAGCGTATGGTCCATATGCATCTTGCGCAGCGTGTTGTCGCTGACGCCGCTGACATCGGCGATCTTGAGCAACTCCTGGTCAGTGAATACCTCGGTTTGATGCCCCATGCGCCGCAACAGCGTCAACCGATCCCACTCCAGCGGGCGCTCCAGGGTATGCCGCCAGGCGCCGTGACCGTTGTGCTCAAGCACCGGTTGGTAGGCCTGGGGGTCGGAGGGGTGCTTGATCCGCCACTTCTGAATTGACTCGTCAAAGTATTGCTCGTAAACCTGAGGGCCTTGGCGGATATAGGTCCTGCCCTCTTTCGCATACTGCCCTTGGGCGTTGGGGTAGGCGGCGCGGTCCAGGGTCACGGGGTGTTCATAACCACTCAGGCTCGGCTTCCACAAGCGTTCCTGGCCATCGGGCCGCTTAACCTCGCTCAGTGCCTCGATCACCGGCTCGGCCTTGGCCGCTCGCCAGCGACTGACGCCCGCCCCCACACCGGCCATCACGGCGATCTGTGCCAGGTTCTCGGCCACGTCAATCAAGTGCGCCTTGGCCGCCTGGCGGTCACCTTCGCCCCATTCAATCGCACCTTCCAGGGTTTCATAGAGCAACTGCCCGGCCATCACCCCCATCATGACCTCGCCCAGCACCGGTACGAACATCGACACCATGTTCAACCCCAGCATGCCGATTTCCAGCAGGTGCGCCAGTTTGGCGTCACGGGCCTTGGCATCCACGTCCGCGGTGGGCACGGCATGGGCCCGTGCATCTGCGATTACCTGCTCGCGGTGTTGCTCGTAGAAGTACTGCCAGGGGTCGATGTTCGCCGCCCAGATCCCTTTACCGCGCCGCGTGCGCGTTGAGGGATCAAGGAAAGGGTCGGGGTTGGGTTCAAGCTTGGCAGGCGCCTCGGGCGGCAACTCCTTGATGCCGGTGATGAAGTGCGGCGTGGTGAAATCCAGCAATTTCTTCCACGGTGAGCGCCAGATGTCGGTGGGTGAGTCGGCGGCTTTCTGGGTGAACTGGCTGAAGTAGTAGGGCCGCTTGTCGTAGGGCACGAAGCGACTGAAAAACTGCTGGTACGGCGTCGGCGAGGGATCATTGGCCTTGGCCGGGTCGCGGGCGGTGAACAGGCGCTTGAATTCAGCCTGCATTTGCCGCCAGCGGTAGCGCTTGAGCGGATGCTCAGGGTCCTGGGGCACATAGATGATCAGCTCGTCCGGATAGCTGTATTTCTTGCAGATCGAGAACACCATGCAGCCGGTCATACGCAGCCGCATCAGGCCCAGGGTCCTGAACCAGACCTGCTTGTCGCCCATCCAGGGATGAATTTCACCCTCGATCACCGACAGCAGCATGCGGTGATCGGCCGGCTCGATATCGCCGGTCAACAGTGCCTGCTCGGCGGCGGCCCTGACGGCGGCCTTCTGATTGGCGATGAACTGGTCACGTAGGGTGACTTGCGCGCTGGCGTCTTCGGGGTAGAAAAATGATTGCAGGTAGGCCTGGTATTTGGCGCCGATATTGAGGTTTCGACACAGCGTCAAAAACTGGCTGACCTTCAGGTTGATCGCCACCGAGTGGTAGGTGCCGGAGGTGCCGGTGGCTTGCATGAACCCGGAGGTCTTGTGGTAAGCACCCTCCTTGCACTCGTAGGCCTCAAAGTTGTGCAAGGCCGCTTCCAGCAGGGGCAGTTTCAAAAACTCGAAATCCCCCGCCTCGACTTCGGCAATCCCCACCGCCAGCGGGCGGCGCAGGCACAACAGGGTTTTGTCGACATCGAGGTCCAGTCGGTACTGATCCTTCAGGGCTGTGAGCAGCAAGGGCCGGGCGAAGTCGTCGATGCCCTGGAAGGAGGCCATCGTCTTGTCCAGTTGCGTCTGGGTGGTGAGGTTGGCAAGAAAACGGCCGGTCACCTCATTGCGTTGCTCAGGCGTGGCGTTCGCGAGCCACGCTGGCATGACCGTGCTGGCGTCCTTGAGCGCCTGCTTGCGGGCCGGCGTCGCGCTGATCAGCCAATCAGGACTGCTGCGCTCCAGGAAGTCACCGTGCAGGCTTTGGGTGGCGTTGAGCTTTTTCACCGGCTCAGGTACGTCGTTGGTTGGCACGCCCGGCGAAGAAAGCTGGGATGAAGAGTCCATCGTGTCACTCCTTTGAAATGGACTGACAGCACATCACGGCGCCCGCTAGGCCAGGCGGTGCATATATGACGTCGTGCGCGTTCGGGGCGGGGCGCCGGCAGTGGTATTCCTGTACCGCCTGCGGGGTCACCACATTCGATTTCCTGTCGCTTCTCTCAAACAGGTAAAAGGATTTCATCATGCCCACCCCGAGCACCCCCACGACCCTGAGCCAACTGCCCGCCCAGGCCATCCATGCGCATTTCGCTACGCGCCCGGCCTTGTATTCCGTGGTGTTCAATGCCCTGCGCGACCGTATCCTGGAGCGCTATCCGTCGCTCAAGCTGGACTTGGCTACCGTCAAGCTGGCCATCCCGCACCCCGATGGGGTGTACACCTACCGCTCGTTGATGGAAGTCGCCATCGCCCATGTGCTCAACCCACAGTTGCTTGACCTGCAGCCCAAACGCGAACTGGCGTACTACCTGACCCAGCAGTCCCCAAAAATCCTCAAACCTGATTCCCCGCCGCTGATCGACATGCAGGCAATCGCAAGCATCATTGATGAACTGCCCGAATCGATTCACCTGTATTTCCAGGCTGCGCTGGCCGACTACTGGAGCGAAACCGACAGCCATGGCAGCAGCCGTTGGCAGTGGCTGGGCGAATTTCTCAACGGCCGGATGACGGCAATAGC
This sequence comes from Pseudomonas sp. W15Feb34, assembly GCF_023127765.1. Lineage (NCBI taxonomy): Bacteria > Pseudomonadati > Pseudomonadota > Gammaproteobacteria > Pseudomonadales > Pseudomonadaceae > Pseudomonas > Pseudomonas sp. W15Feb34. The sequence goes on along the minus strand of NZ_SPKN01000033.1, from coordinate 93,987 downwards.
CGCCAGCCAATCGAGCTTGAACCCGACCCAGCGGGACATGCTCAGGGTCGTCGCTACCTGGCCGGTGCAAGCCGCGCGCCTGCCCCAATCCTCACCCGCCACCTATGTTTATTTGATTGAGAACACATTCACCCATGCCGGCGAACAGGTCAGCCTGCTAACCCCCGACCTGCTGCTGGTGCGCGACAAGCAGGTGCTGCTGTACAGCGTGGCCGGGGATATCCAGGCGTTTGACGGCCTCGATGACTTCGGTGTTGCCTGGGGAGCCAGGATGCAGGCGCGCTTCCAGTTCGACAGCCTTACGTGGCGGCGCAACGAACCGGACGGCAATGTGTTCGAGCAACAGGCCGGCCTGATCCTCAATCAGCAACTGGAAGATCTGGCGACGTTGAAATTTCAGGGCCAGGACGAAAGAACGCTTGAACGACGCCTGGGAAAACTCACCGATCCGGCGCTGCTGTTTACCCAGGTGCCGACAGCCGCTGAGCCGACCTTGCAAAAGGTCAATGAGCAACTGCCGCCATGGCTCGCCCAGGCCAGCGCCACCGACCGTTTTGCCTACCATCGCCACGTACAGGACATGGCGCAGGTGCTGCAACGCAACCAGGGCCGCTCGTTCAACGAGGGCATTGAAAACATCTACGGTTTCAGCCGCGCCGCGCTGCGCAAGCAGATGCAAGCCGATCATGGCGACTGCGACCCTGACGAAGTGGTGCTGGACTTTGCCGTGGCCGCCGGTTATCCAGGCGGCGCCGGTATTATCGAGCATGTGCGCATGTCGCTGACGGAGTTGGCGCTGAAGAACCTGGCCGGCAAACCTAAAGGCACACTGACGCTCTCAGCCAAAGGCTCCCAGGCGCTGCCGACCTGGCTGGACGAAGACTACCTGCTGGGCAGTACCGGGCTGATCCAGCGTGTCGATATCGGCGCCACCTATCCACAAACAATCAAAGACACCTTGTTGTCCGACACGGTTGACGCGCGCCGCCGGGAAACCCTGTTTACCCGCGAACTCAAGGTCAAGCTGCCGATGCAGGCACTGGAATACAAGATTCGCGGGCAGCATGGCGTCACCGTCACCGGTTATCGCTACGTCAAAGCGTTGATGGGTGAAATGCCCTCGGACCGAATCGTCGACGAACAGGAGATTGTTCTGCGCCCATTGGCCCTGTGCCGCAAGCCCGGGGCCGCACCGGATGAAGTCAACAACGCGTTCATTATCGAGCCGCGTGATACGAGTGTCGGCCCGCACCTGCTGTACCAGCCGCTGTATGCCGAGGCCCTGCATGAATACCCGACCCGCCAGGCCTTGCTCGACGCACTGGCCGCGCCCGGTGCGTTGCAAGACACGGTGCTGGCGTGGCTGAGCGACACGGCCCGCCCCATCTATGACCATGGCGGCATCAAGGAACCGCACATCATTCGTTTCCTGCCCGGGGATGAATTCAGCATCCCTGAAAAGCCAGCACCTGCGACGCTCGCCGTCGATGAAGGCGCGGGCGAATGGCTGCAATCGCAAGTCAACGGTCAACTGCTCAATCATCTGTTCGGCAGCACGGCACGGGCCTTGGTCGACCTGGCGGACCGCGAGTCGGTGTCCAACCACGAAAGCCGCTGGGCCGTCGTGATGGAAGGCGCGTGGTTGCTGTTCAATACCCTACTGTTACCGCTGGTACAGGGCCCGGCCATGCTGGCTGGTTGGTTCATGGTGCTGGTCAGCAGCCTGGAGCAGGATCTGGCCGGCCTGGACAGCAACGATCCCACCACCCGTGAGCTGGCCCTGATCGATCTTTTGCTCAACACCGCCATGGTGCTGCTGCACGCCACTGCCCCTTCCGATCGGTCTCGACAGCCGTTGTCGGAGCCCTCCGCGCAGGAGCATGCCCTGCACCTGGAAACGTGGCACCGCTCGGCGGGACTGCCACCTGCGCAAGAAGCGCCGATAGTGCGCCATGGCCCAGTTTCGCTGCCCGGTGAACCACCGGCGACCGGCCACACGGCCCTGGACTTCGGTCGCTCGATTGCCAGCCCTCAAGCCGGCGCGAAGTTGCTCAAGGCGCTGCTCGATGTGCAAGTTCCGTGGCCCACTCCGCTACCCTCCCCTCTAACACACGGTGTTCTCAAAGGGCTGTACTGGATTGACGGCAAGTGGCACGCCAGCATTGGCGGGTTGTTGTTTCAGGCGAACGTGGTGCCGGGTTTCAACGAGGTCTATCTGGTGCATCCGGACCATCCCCAGCATCCCGGCTTCAAGCTGGTCAGCGATGGCCAAGGACATTGGCGGCTGGACCGGCGTGCCAGGCTGGAGGGTGGCATGCCCAGGGACAGCTTGAGTGGGTGGAAGTCAAAGCGTGACCAGCGTATTCGCACGTTAAAACAAGAATTTGACGCGCTCTTGATAGAGATGAATTCAGAAGTGATCTCTACCACTGTGCTTGAGTCCACCTTGAATACCACCCGCGCCCATCTGGCCGACCAGGCAACACTTCTGAGAAAGGACTGGCTACTCCTCGGCACCTCAGCCAGCATCCCGCAGCTTCACGCCCAGGTCGCCAGGCGCCACGCGGCCAGGCGAGTCGATACAGCACATGCCAGGGCCCAGTGGGAAACAGCACTCGACAACTACCAACAAAACGGCCGGACATTGATCCCTGTGATGCAACGAATCGAAGCCAAGGCCGATGAACTGATGCAAGCCGACCGCACAGATTCCACACGCAGGCAAACACGAGATAAGGCCACAAGAATCATCTATAGCTACTGGAGTTCGGTCTTTGCGTGTCTGGCGCAAAAAATGGCCGACACTCTGGTAAGCGACAACGGCGAAAACTCCGACGAGCTCGGTGAGCGCGCCAATCGAGAATTACCGGAAAACATCACACATGCCTACGATGAGTACATCAACACCAAAAAGCGCCAAGTAGCGGCCCTCAATCAAATGATCGAGCCGGCAGAACAGATCGAGACCTTCCTCAAGCAAGCCGACCCTGCACTGCGCCCATTACTGTTGGAAGGAGACCCTTCCGATCAAAACATCTCCTCAGTGGCGATCAAACAGCATGCACTGCTAGTGTTCACTGATTTGGTGTTCAATCGAACCCATCGCCCAATGGGGGTGATGGAGTTTCCGTTCATCCGTGTACTCCACGACCCCCAAATCGTCAGCATTGTGCTCGCACATACAGAAATGCGCACCACCTCAGGCTACTCGACGGTGGAGCAAATCAATGTCCTCAAGGGTGCCCTTGAGCGCTATGAGCAACTGGAGAATGCCGTTAAGTCGTTGTACGAAATGAACTCCGGTTTCGTGCGGGAGGCTTATCGCGTGTCGTACCTGGAACACCTGGGTGAGGCACGTTCAAGCCTTGAGGCGCAACTGGCCAACTTGATCCTCGTTGAAGAAAAGATTGCCCCCAGGCCGGCTCTCGACAAAACCAAACGACAAAAATCCACCACCCGGCGGGTGATCAAAACCGCAGACAAGAAGAGTCTGGTGGGCGACATGCGTACGCACCAGCCCAATGAACCGGGCAATTATGTCGACATTGCCGACCCACTCACCGGCGCAATCATCGCCTCTTACCACGAACATCCCAGCGAAGGCGTTTGGAAAATCGTCAAGCCCGAGAGTGTGCCGGCAAAAACGCCCGCGCCTGTGGTTCGCTCATTGAAAAGAATCAAAGCGGATGCACAAACCATCGAAAACGAGCGAACCAGTATCAATGAACGTATTAGCTTCCAACAGCGCAAACTCCAGGAGCCCAGTCAACGCGAGACAGTCAACCCCAGGGATTGGGAGGAGATGCTGAGTCAACATGCGGCAAAATTTTCAGCATTGGCCAAGGAGCTTGAGAGCGCGACTGGCGAAGAAGCCGCGGCCCTGCGCAAGCGCTACGATGACGCGGCAAAGGCTGCCTCTGAACAGGCTCACCAGGTGTGCGCTGAAGGGTATCTGCTACAGCGCCCCAAAGCCTCCAGGATCGACTATTTACACACGCATGGTTTTGTCGATATCAACCTGGTGAAAAAACGCATCCCACTGAAGGCCGGTGACTTTCTCACCGAATATGTCATACGGGACAAACGTAAAATCAAACCAGGAATAAAGTGGGAGGAAGCTAACCTGTGGTACGCACACTTCCATTACACATCCGTCGACTCGCCCGTCTCACCGCCTAATTACGGCCACCTGAAGACCCCAGCAGAACGCCTGTTTACGCGCAAGCAACTGATGGAGCGGGACAAGGCCAATAACCGCGTCGTGATCTATCTGGATGACGCCCGGATCGATGCGCCGCTGGATCAGAAGCTGTTCCTGAACCTGGAGGTGTACGGTCGTTCTTGATCGTTTCCACTCGTGGGAACGATCAAGAAGCAGGGTTCAGAGGGCTGATACAAGCCAGCCGCGTGCTGCCCAATTGTCTATGCTCTGTAAGACAGCCTTGCGCACGAGGGTTTTATGAACGATCCAGCCAACAACAAGCCGCCAACCTTCTGGCAAATGCTCCACAGCGTCCTGGCAGCGGCCTTTGGTGTTCAGAGCGGCAAGAACCGCACCCGTGACTTTACCCACGGCAAGCCCAGCCACTTTGTGATCCTGGGCCTGCTTTTCACGGCGGTATTTGCCTTGACGTTGTTCGGCATCGTCAAGCTTGTGCTGCACTTGGCCGGGGTTTAACGCAGCAGTAATTGCAGGCTGAACGGGTACCGGTAGGATGCCGGCTTGCCTACGGCCGACAGTGCGCGAAAATCCACCGACGGCGTCGACGCCTGCAACTGTCGCGCCTGGTCGGCATCGATCAGTTGGAACAATGCTTGTTGACGGTCGCGCGTGCCGGTCGCGCCGATATCGACACCCTTGGCATGGTCATTGATCAACACCATCGCCCATCCGCCCAAAGTGAAGTGCCCTGCCACCAAGGTACTCAGGCGCCCATCCAAGCGTGCCCTGAGGATTTCTGGCGAGCTATTGAGCGCACTGAACAACACGTCTTTACCCGGCACCCGCCCGCTGTCTTGCAGGGCCTGCATGGCACCCAGTGCCATTTCATCATTGGCCGACCACACCAATGCGGCCTGCGGGTAGCGTTTGAATAACAGTGTGGCCTGCTCAAAGGCACGCTGGCGGTTCCACTCACCGTAGACAAGCTGACGCAGACGCACTTGGGGGTGCTCGGCCAACGCACGGCGCAAACCTTTTTCACGCAACTGCGCAGCCGGGGTGTTCTTGGCTCCGGAAAACGCCAACAGCTCAAGGGATGCCCCTGGCGCGAGCGGGGCATGGTTGCCTAGCAGGTCGATGAGCATCAGGTAACCGGCCTGCTCATCGTCGGCCACCAGGCTGCCGATCCACTCAGCGTCTTTATGGGCATCCAGCAATTGCACCTGATCGCTGGTCAGTGCGTTATTCACAATCAGTAGCTTGACCCCACTGCCCCGGGCCATGCGCAAGATCGGCGGGGCTACATATTGCTCATTGACCAGCACCAGATAGTCGGGCCGCTGACTGCCTTGCAGCGTCTCACGGGCTTGTGCCAGGGTGTTATCGGCGTTCCGCTCGGAATAGCGCACGCGCAAATCCAGGCCGAGGTCCTTGGCGGCGGCCTGCATGAATTGCGCATAACTGACCCAAAAGGTTTCCGTGGACGAGCCTGGGTTAAGAAAAACCACCGACGCCGCCCGGGCCATCGCCCCGTACGTCGATCCTGCTAACCACATACACGTAATCAGAACCTTCAACATGGTTGTTTCGAGCCTGGAATATTGATCGCCATAATAGTGGCAATGCGACAGCAAATCGAGGCTCAGTCAACGCTCTTTTACTGGTGGCTGACCCAGAACACGGCCGTCCCGACCACCAAGATGATCAGGAACAGAATGGCCCAAGCATCCACGGTACTGTCAGGTTTACGGACTTTGGTGGAATTGCTCATTGCATCGCCTCTTGTCAGTTTTATAGGTGACGGCACTAAGACTCGACCACAGTAAAGACCAGAGTTGCCCCTATGACAAATGTGGGTATGGCGATAACAGTTCTCATTAGTCAGTTTGGTTATTTACATATACCCAAACATCACTTTTGCGCATATACGCAAACTGGTATCGTGCGCCGGCTCCGTTGGGAGTGCGCGGCCGTGCGCGCAGATTTGCCGAGAACAGGACCTATATGTACGTATACGACGAATACGATCAGCGCATCATCGAGGACCGCGTCAAGCAGTTCCGTGATCAGACCCGACGCTACTTAGCAGGTGAACTGAGCGAAGAAGAGTTCCGCCCTCTGCGCCTGCAAAATGGCCTTTATGTTCAGCGCTTTGCGCCGATGCTGCGGGTCGCCGTGCCCTATGGCCAGCTGACTTCGCGCCAGACGCGAATGATGGCCAGGATTGCCCGCGACTTCGACAAAGGCTATGCCCACATCAGTACCCGCCAGAATGTGCAGTTCAACTGGCCGGCCCTGGAAGACGTGCCGGACATCCTGGCTGAACTGGCCACTGTGCAAATGCACGCCATTCAGACCAGCGGTAACTGCCTGCGCAACGTGACCACCGATCAGTTTGCCGGCGTCGCTGCCGACGAGTTGATCGACCCACGGCCGTGGTGCGAGATCGTGCGCCAGTGGACTACCTTCCACCCTGAGTTCGCCTACCTGCCGCGCAAGTTCAAGATCGCCATTAATGGCTCGACCTCGGACCGCGCCGCCATCGAAGTGCACGATATCGGCCTGGAGCCGGTGTACAACGCTGCCGGTGAGCTGGGTTTCCGCGTGCTGGTGGGTGGTGGATTGGGCCGTACCCCGGTGGTCGGCGCGTTCATCAACGAGTTCCTGCCGTGGCAGGACCTGCTGAGTTACCTCGACGCCATCCTGCGGGTCTACAACCGCTACGGCCGTCGTGACAACAAGTACAAAGCCCGGATCAAGATCCTGGTCAAAGCGCTGACCCCTGAGGTGTTTGCCCAGAAAGTCGATGCCGAAATGGAACACCTGCGCGGCGGCCAGACCACCCTGACCGAAGCCGAAGTGCACCGCGTCGCCAAGCATTTTGTCGATCCTGAATATAAAGCCCTGAGCAACCAGGACGCCGAACTGGCCGCCCTTGACCAGCAACACCCAGGTTTCGCCCGCTGGCGCACGCGCAACACCCTGGCGCACAAGAAGCCAGGCTATGTGGCGGTGACCCTGTCGCTCAAGCCCACCGGCGTTGCCCCAGGCGATATCACCGACAAGCAGCTGGACGCCGTTGCCGACCTGGCCGAGCGCTACAGCTTTGGCCAACTGCGTACCTCCCACGAGCAGAACATCATTCTTGCGGACGTCGAGCAAAGCCAGCTGTTCAGCCTGTGGGGCGAGTTGCGCGAAGGCGGTTTTGCCACGCCGAACATTGGCCTGTTGACCGACATCATCTGCTGCCCGGGCGGCGACTTCTGCTCCCTGGCCAACGCCAAGTCGATCCCGATTGCCGAATCCATCCAGCGCCGTTTCGACGACCTGGACTACCTGTTCGACATCGGCGAGCTGGACCTGAACATCTCCGGTTGCATGAACGCCTGTGGTCACCACCACGTCGGCCACATCGGCATCCTGGGCGTGGACAAGAAAGGCGAAGAATTCTACCAAGTGTCCCTGGGTGGCAGCGCCAGCCGCGATGCGAGCCTGGGCAAGATCCTTGGCCCATCCTTCGCCCAGGAAGCCATGCCCGAGGTGATCGGCAAGCTGATCGACGTCTACATCGAACAGCGCACCGAAGATGAACGTTTCATCGACACCTACCAGCGCATTGGCATCGACCTGTTCAAGGAGCGCGTCTATGCAGCGAATCATTAAGAACAACGAAGTCGTCGACGAAACCTGGCACCTGCTGCCCAAGGACGCGAGCTTCGACGGCATCTCCAACTGCGACGACCTGATCGTGCCGCTGGCCCTGTGGCGCGAACACGGCCATGCGCTCAAGGCCCGTGATGGCGGCCTGGGCGTGTGGCTGGACGCCGATGAAGAAGCCGAGGAAATCGGTGACGACGTGGAACACTTCCAGGTCATCGCCCTGAACTTCCCGGCGTTCACCGATGGCCGCAACTACTCGAACGCCCGCCTGCTACGTGACCGTTATGGCTACAAGGGCGAACTGCGGGCGATTGGCGATGTGCTGCGTGACCAGTTGTTCTACCTGCACCGCTGCGGGTTCGATGCCTTCGCCTTGCGCGCCGACAAAGACCCGTACGAAGCGCTGGAAAGCCTCAAGGATTTCTCGGTGACCTATCAGGCGGCCACTGACGAGCCGCTGCCGCTGTTCCGTCGACGCTGAGTATCAAAATGTGGGAGGGGGCTTACCCCCGATGACGGAGTACCAGTCAACAGATTCGTTGCCTGATCCACCGCTATCGGGAGCAAGCCCCCTCCCACATTTGGTTCTGCTTGGCTCTGCAAATTTGGGTGGGCAGACCAAGGCCAACGTCGCCCCGTGCATTGCGCTGGTACGTGACCAGTGGTTCACCCCCCGGCGCCCCCGCCAATACCGCGTGGCCATGAAGCAATCTTCACACTATAGGGTGAGCATTCGCTGTAATCGAACTGTCCTCTACTGATCAGCAGTTTTTAACCTCACTGACGACTGGAGTTCCTTATGGCGAAAATCAACCTGGCCCAGCAACTGGCGACCACCCTTGAACAGGCGGGTATCAAGCGCATCTGGGGCCTGACCGGTGACAGTCTCAATGGCCTGACCGACGCACTGCGCAGCATGGACAGTATCGAGTGGATGCATGTGCGCCACGAAGAAGTCGCCGCCTTTGCCGCCGGTGCCGAAGCCGCCGCCACGGGGGAGTTGACGGTGTGTGCCGGCAGTTGCGGGCCGGGCAACCTGCATTTGATCAATGGTTTGTTCGACTGCCATCGCAACCATGTGCCGGTGCTGGCGATTGCTGCGCAAATTCCGTCGTCGGAGATCGGCCTCAACTATTTCCAGGAAACCCATCCCCAGGAACTGTTCAAGGAGTGCAGCCATTTCATCGAGCTGGTGAGCAACCCCGAGCAGATGCCCCAGGTACTGCACCGTGCCATGCGCTCGGCAATCCTCAACCGCGGCGTAGCGGTGGTGGTGATTCCGGGGGATGTGTCGTTGCTTGAAGTGGAAGATAAACTCAAGCCCTGGCCAGCTCTGCACGCACCGCGCACCTTACCGGCTGAGCAGGACTTGCAACGCCTCAGCGAGATCCTTCAGGGCAGTGAAAAGGTCACCCTGCTGTGCGGCAGCGGCTGTGCCGGTGCCCACGACCAAGTCGTAGCGCTGGCCGATGCGCTCGGCGCGCCGGTGGTGCACGCGTTGCGCGGCAAGGAACATGTGGAGTGGGATAACCCGTTTGACGTGGGCATGACCGGCCTGATCGGTTTCAGTTCCGGTTACCATGCCATGCTCGACTGCGACACTTTGATCATGCTCGGCACCGACTTCCCCTACCGCCAGTTCTACCCCACCGATGCCAAGATCATTCAGGTTGATCGCGACCCGCAAGCCCTGGGACGACGCGCCACGCTGGATCTGGGCATCGCCGCCGATGTCAGGGAGACCATCGATGCCCTGCTGCCGCGCCTGACCCGCAAGACCGATCGCAGCTTTCTTGAGACCTCGTTGAAGCACTACGAGAAGGCCCGTCAGGGGCTGGACGACTTGGCGCAACCCTCCAAGGCGAATCGACCGATCCACCCCCAGTACGTCGCACGCTTGCTCAGCGAGCTGGCCGACGATGATGCGATCTTCACCGCCGACGTCGGCTCACCCACGGTGTGGGCGGCGCGTTATTTGAAGATGAATGGCAAACGCCGGCTGATCGGCTCGTTCAATCATGGCTCTATGGCCAACGCCATGCCCCAGGCCATCGGCGCCCAGGCGGCATTCCCTGGGCGCCAGGTGATTTCAATGTCGGGCGATGGCGGGTTTACCATGTTGATGGGGGATTTCATTTCACTGGCGCAGTTGAATCTGCCGGTCAAACTCATTGTGTTCAATAACTCGTCCCTGGGGTTTGTGGCCATGGAAATGAAGGCTGCCGGGTACCTGGACACTGGCACCGAGCTGAAAAACCCGGACTTCGCGGCCATGTCCAATGCCATGGGCATCCTGGGGATTCGCGTGGAGCAATCCGAAGACCTCGAGCCGGCTTTGCGCCGCGCATTGGCCCATGATGGCCCGGTGCTGGTAGACGTGGTGACCGCCACTCAGGAACTGGTGATGCCGCCAAGTATCAAGCTGGAACAGGCCAAAGGGTTCAGCTTGTATATGCTCAAAGCGGTGATGAGTGGGCGCGGGGATGAGGTGATTGAACTGGCCCGGACCAACTGGCTGCGTTAAACGAAAAGGTGGGAGGGGCTTGCTCCTCCCACACCTGAGCGCATTGCCCGATCAAGCCTTCTGTTTTTCTACCCATTTGCCGTAGGCATCGATAAATGCTTGCAAGAATGGTTTGGTCTTTTCCGACACCTTGCCCGCCTCATCGAACACACTGCCCGCCCCACCCAGGTAAGCTTCCGGCTGCTGCATGCACCACACATCCAGGAACACCAGTGACTGGCGCAGGTGATGATTGGCGCCGAAACCACCAATGGCACCCGGCGACACACTGATGATCGCACCAGGCTTGCCGCTCCAGGCGCTTTGCCCATATGGACGAGAACCTACGTCGATAGCGTTCTTCAACGCTGCCGGTACGGAGCGGTTGTATTCCGGGGTCACGAACAGCACCGCGTCGGATGAACTCACCTGTTGGCGGAAAGTACTGTAGGCTGCGGGCGGTGTTGCACCGTCGATGTCCTCGTTGTAGAGCGGCAAGTCGCCGATTTCAACAATGTTCAACTTGAGATTGGCAGGCGCCAGCTCGGCCAAGGCCAGGGCGACCTTGCGGTTGATCGACGCTTTTCTCAAGCTGCCCACCAGGACGGCAATCGTGTAGACCTTGCTCATTGAGGTTTCCCGACTTCTGAATAAAGGAGCTTGTAGTTATAAAGGCTTAGCGGCGTGTTCACCAGAGGGTTTCGATGATTACCGGGGCGTTTTCCTTGCAGTAACCTGCGTAGGAAGTGTCTGAAAATATCAGCGAATAGTTTTTTTTTCTTATAGGTAAACTACCCCGCTCCCTGACGGTCTACAGAACCGCAAATCGAGCGTTTATCTCCAGAGGTTCTAAACAGATGGCAGCAGTACTAGTCGGACAGTTCCATGCCAGAGACGCGGAAGGCCGCGTATATTCGGTGCATGAGTTCCAGGAATCCAACCCGGCGCAAGGCGACCTGGCTGGCTCGACGCCCACCACCACCTACAAGCTGGCCATTGGCGACCGTGTAGAGAAACTGGAAGGCGATGAATTCAAACTGATCCAGTCGGGGACCATTCTCGTCCGCGAATCGAAAACTACCCTGGCATCATAAGGCTCCCCGTTTGTACACCCGCTCAGTCCTGGCCATCGATGGCGTTGACTGGGCCGGGGCCATCAAGGACTGCGGATCTGCGTCACTTCGATGCCCTGCTCACTTTGTTTGAGCGTCACCACCAGTTGCCCTCTCTCCCCCTCCACCGCGTACATCGAGCGCTTGTAGCCCGACCGGTTGGACGCGGGGTACGCCTCCACTTGCTTGATCAAGGTAACCGCCAACACAGTGCCGACCTGCTCGTTCACTTTTTCCTGGGAACGGATGAACGTTTCAAGTGCAAGGCCTTCGGATGGGTGTTCCGTGGGGTCGTTGAAGAGGTAAGCCGCCACGCATCCCACGGTCACAAGAACCACGAGTTGCTTGGCCGTCACCCCGAAGAACGTCGAGGGTAGAGGCATTTGAGACCAGACCTGTTTTTTGTTGTAAGTACCGGCAAGCCGGCATTGGTCGTTGCTGATCAGACGCACCATTCTAATGAGGTCATGGCCGAGCGCCATAGGCCGGGGCGACCCGCGCAGTCTTTTTTGCGCCTGAGGGCTTGCACCATTGAATACCCATCGCGCTGCACATAGACTCCGGCCATGCGTTTACGTCATATCGAAGTGATTCAGGCCATCTTGCAAACCGGACACCTGGGCACGGCCGCCGAATGGTTGCAACTCTCTGTGGGTGAAGTAGACGCAATCCTGAAGGACGCCGAGTTGCAGCTGGGGTTCATGCTGTTTGCCAGCGTGCGCGGTCGGCTCCAGGCAACACGGGAAACGCTGGAGTTGCAGACGCACATTGCCCAACTGTACGAAGCCTTTGAGCCAGTACAGCGATTGGCCAGCCGTTTGAAACACCATCACGCTCCAACCCTGCGTGCCCTTTGCCCCCCGCCACTGGCCAACCAGCTGTTGCCGCAAAGCATCGCCATGCTGCGCAGACGTTTCCAGGATACGCCGTGCAATCTGTCGAGCCAGCCGACCCGGGAGATCGTCAGGAGCCTGCTGCTGCACGAAGCGGATGTGGGCCTGAGCCTGCATGACCCGGAACATGCGCAAATCCAAAGCACGGTGCTGGCCCAGGGCAAGCTGCAATTGCTCGCGCCCCATGGCTGGCTCAAACCCAGGCAGAAGTACATTGCGCTGCAAGACCTGGCCGGGCAGTCGCTGATCGGGCTTGAGGGGCATGACCCGCTCAGCCGCCTGCTGGATGCCAAGCTGCAAGCCCTGCGCCCGCTGCCGGTGGTGCAAACGCGGGTGCAGACGTACCAGATGATGCGCAGCATGGTCGAGGCCGGAGAAGGCTTGGCGATTGTCGACCCCTTTACCGCCTTTGGTGCAAGGGAGGCCGGGCTGGATGTATGCCCGGTGTCGCCCCCCATACTGGTCAGCCTCTATGCACTGACCCTGAAGGACGGTGCGACATCACCAGCCTTGAATGCGCTGCTGGAAATAGTCACCCAGAAAGCCGAAAGCCTGGCTTGCAACGACACCAAACCCTTGTAGAAGCGAGTTCAGACTGCTTCCACCTCGGTCTTGAACAACCGATACCAGAAAATCGCCACCTCGCGTGTTTGTGGATCAATCCCGCGATAACGCAGTTGGTCTATCCCGCCCATCACGTACCCGCAGCGCTCATACAGGCGGCAGGCACCCAGATTATTGTTCTGGGTTTCCAGCATCATGCCCGGTAGGTTTTTCTTGCGCGCCCAGAACTGCGCCACATCCAGCAGCGCCTTGGCCACGCCATGGCGTCGCGCCGGCAACACCACGGCCAACTCATCAACATGCGCAAAACCGTTCCAGTTGGTGCTGACCACAATGTGCCCTACCGCACGGTCATCCAGGTAGGCCATGAAGATCGCACTGTCGGCGGCATCGCGAAAGCTGGCGAACTCTTCCGGGTCGATGCCATAGCATTTGCGATACGGCAGGACGCGCTCAACCGGCCATTGCTCGACGCGCTGGCCCATCTGCGGTATGCCATAGGCGCTGACCTCGAAGCTGAAGTCATTGCCCCATACGTATGCGTCGAAGCCTTCGTCGGCGACGCGCACACTGAGCCCTGGGTACTTCGGGTTCATCACAGCTTGCTGCATAAACATTCTTAACCCTTGATGCAATCGACGGTGTAACGACGGCCACTGCCGTCATCTTCGTGTTGCAGCCCATGAACATCGGCGACAAAACCGGGGAAACTGCTATCGAACGTGCGGGCAAATGCCAGGTAGTCGATGATTGACCGCGTTGATTCGGTAAAGCGCTCGCCGGGCATGATCAATGGAATGCCCGGTGGATAAGGCACCAGCATTACGGCTGCGATGCGTCCTGGCAAGGCATCGATGGATACCGCTTCAACTTCGCCTCTGACCAGTTGGTCGTAGGCATCGGCGGGGTTCATCGCGATCTGCGGCAATACCGTGTACATGCGTTTAAGATGCTTGGCGGTGGCGTTGCTACGGTAACAGCTGTGCAACTGGTCGCAAAGATCGCGCAGGCCCAAGCCCTGATAACGTACCGGCCCCTGGGCGTACACCGAGGGCAAACAACTGGCCAGGCTGACGTTGGCATCGTAACTGCGCTTGAACTCCAGCAACTCGGTGAGCAAGGTGCTCCACTTGCCTTTGGTGATCCCCATGGAAAACAACACGAGGAACGAATAAAGCCCGGTTTTTTCCACCACCAGGCCACGCTCCCAGAGAAACTTGCTGACCACCGCGGCGGGAATCCCACAATCGCTCAAGGCGCCACCTGCATTGAGGCCAGGCATCACCAGGGTGACTTTGATCGGGTCCAGCAAGACATAATCTTCAGCCACATCGCCAAAGCCGTGCCAATCATCCTGGGGATGCAATAGCCAGTCCGCCGTGGCAACGCGGTCGATACCCGCCACCGATTGTGGCTGCCAGATCGAAAACCACCAATCCTCGGCAGCAATATGCTGGCGCAGATTGGCCAGCGCGCGGCGGAAACTCAGGGCCTCGTCGAACATTTCCTGCAACAGCGAGCGCCCGGCGGGGCCTTCCATCATCGCCGAAGCGACATCCAGCGAAGCGATGATGCTGTATTGCGGTGAAGTCGAGATGTGCATCATGAAGGCTTCGTTGAAACGGTCACGGTCCAGCTGCCGTGCGCCGCCATCCTGCACATGAATCATCGATGCCTGGCTGAATGCGGCCAGCAGTTTGTGGGTGGAGTGGGTGGTAAATACCAGCGGGCTGTCCGGTGTGCGCGAGGTGCCCATGCCATAGCGCCCGGCGAAAAACTCGTGAAATGCCGCATAGGCATACCAGGCTTCATCGAAGTGCAGCACCTCTACGCTATTACCCAATTGCTGCTTGATCAGTTCGGCGTTGTAGCACAGGCCGTCGTAGGTGGAATTGGTCACCACCGCCAGCTTCACCTTGGGTGGCCGGCCATATGCCAACGGACTGGCGTCGATCTTGGCGCGGATTGACTCGGGGCTGAATTCGCTCAGGGGGATCGGGCCGATGATCCCCAGTTCGTTGCGCTCCGGGCACAGGTACAGCGGGATAGCGCCGGTCATGATGATCGAGTGCAACACCGATTTGTGGCAGTTGCGGTCCACCAACACCAGGTCGTCGCGACCGACCATGGAATGCCAGACGATCTTGTTGGCGGTGGAGGTGCCATTGATGACGAAGAACGTATGGTCGGCGCCAAAGTTGCGCGCGGCGCGGGCCTCGGCTTCGGCCAGGGGCCCGGTATGATCGAGCAGCGAGCCCAGTTCAGGGACAGAAACAGACAAGTCCGAGCGCAGGGTGTTCTCCCCGAAGAACTGGTGAAACGCCTGCCCCACCGGGCTTTTACGATACGCCACGCCACCGCCATGGCCAGGGGTGTGCCAGGAATAATTGGAATCGGCGGTGTGCTGCACCAAGGCCTTGAAGAACGGCGGTAACAGGCCGTCCAGGTAAGTGCGTGCAGAGCGGGCGACCTGGCGCGCCAGGAACGGCACGGTGTCTTCGAACAGATAAAGAATGCCGCGTAGCTGGTTAAGCTCGCTCATCGCATCGGCCGGCGCGTTTTCCAGGGTGACTTGCTCACCCAGGGCAAAGATCGGCAGGTTGGGTGCCCTCACCCGCGCCAGGCGGATCAGCTCGACCATGTTTTGCAGCAGGTGGGTATTTTCCCCGGCGCCTTCTGCTGCGATCAACATGCACGCCAAACCGTGATGGGTGGAAGCCACCAACCGCCCTTCGGCGTAGTCCACCGCAGAAAATATACTGAAGCCCTCTTGTTCCAACTCCCTGGCGATGCCTCGAACCCGGTCACCGGCAACGGTGTCGGCCTTGATGTCACGGTGCACGATAAGAATAGGGAACTTGAGGTCTTTGTACATGAGCGCTCTTACTCCGGAGGGCTTTGCACTCAGGGTAGAAGCTGGAAGCGAATGTGGCGAATGAAGATTTGGCAGCCCATCAAGATCAACTGCACTGCCCCGTGCTTATTGTTGTGTCAATTGAGTCCACAACGCCGGCGCACCCGCCGCCTTGGCAATCGCTTCCAACCGCGCCACGTGCTCGGCCAGGTCCTGCTCGCTGGCGCGGATGATCGGCGTAGGCTTGCGATCGGCCGGCAGGCGGCGGATTTCCGAAGGGCGATTGCCGGAGCCTTCTGCCGAGCCGCTGCCATCAGAGGCATTACCAGCCAGGGACAGGCTGGTTTGCCCGCCGGTCATGGTCAGGTAAACGTCGGCCAGGATCTCGGAGTCGAGCAAGGCGCCGTGCAGTTCACGGCCGGAGTTATCGACACCATAACGCTTGCACAAGGCATCCAGGCTGTTGCGTTGGCCCGGGTGACGCTCACGGGCCATCATCAAGGTATCGAGGATCGTGCAGTGCTGGGAAATGTCCGCACGGTCCGTCTGCCCCATCAGGGCAAATTCGTTGTTGATGAAGCCGATGTCGAACGCCGCGTTATGGATGATCAACTGGGCGCCGTTGATGAACTCGAAGAACTCATCAGCGACTTCAGCAAAGCGTGGCTTGCCCTTGAGGAATTCATCGGTGATGCCGTGGACGCCGATCGCGCCTTCGTCACTGTCACGGTCCGGTTGCAGGTAAACGTGGAAGTGGCGGCCGGTCAGCCGGCGCCCCATCAGTTCGACGCAACCGATTTCGATGATCCGGTGACCATCGGTCACCGGCATGCCGGTGGTTTCGGTATCGAGTACAACAGATCGGATGGCCATCAGGGTTCAGCTCTCAACGGTGTGGTGTGCAATGTGATGTGGTGAATCAAAGGGCGCGATGTTAACACGTGAGCTGATTCAGCTCTGCTTGTAGCCGCGCACTTCATCCACGCCACGATTGGCCAACTGGTCGGCGCGTTCGTTGCCAGGGTGGCCGATGTGCCCACGCACCCATTTCCAGGTGATGTCGTGACGGTTGCATTGCTCGTCGAGCAACTGCCACAAGTCAGCATTCTTGACCGGCTCCTTGGCCGCCGTCTTCCAACCGCGCTTCTTCCAGTTGACCATCCACTCGTTGATGCCCTTCATCACGTATTGCGAGTCGGTCACCAGCAGCACGTTGCAGCGCCGCTTGAGTTCTTCCAGGCCACGAATAGCGCCCATCAGCTCCATGCGGTTATTGGTGGTGTTGGCTTCACCGCCCCACAGTTCCTTCTCCACGCCCTTGCACACCAGCAAGGCGCCCCAACCGCCAGGGCCGGGATTGCCCTTGCAGGCGCCATCGGTGAAGAGTTCTACGCTATCGGTCATCGGTTGTATCCATCAAAACGGGCTGGCGGTAATCGACCGACAGTATCCCGAGGCCGGACAAACCGGCCTGAAATCAAAAAAGGGTTCAGCGTTCGCTTTGCTTGCGGTTGACCTTGGCCATCGGCATCGGCACGAGCTTGCCAATGGGCTGGCGCGCAACCTGACGCACCGGCCGCAACCCGACCACGATCTTGCGCGCTACCAGTAGATAGAAGCCGCCGCCGGATAATTGCCAGGCACCCGCACGGCGTTCCCAGCCCGCCAGGCGGCCCTGCCACTTGGCTGTCGCAAGCGGCGGACGATAGCACCCGAAGCGACGTTTCTCCAGCGCAAAGCCCAGCAGGTTCAGCCAGTCTCCCACCCGCGATGGCGAGATGCAGCGCGCCTGACGCAGGCCATCACGGGCGAACACACGGCGCAAGCCCCAGCTGCTCCAGGGGTTGATACCGACAATCAGCAAATGGCCACCTGGGCGCACGCTGCTCGCGGCTTCGCGCAGCAACCCATGGGGCGACAGGCAGAAATCCAGGCCATGCTGCAGCACCACCACATCAGCGGCGTGCTCGCTCAAGGGCCAGGCCTGTTCCTCACAGACGATTTCCACCCCCGGCAGCGGCGCGCCCAGGCGAACATTGCGTTGCACCTGGGGCGCCGAAGGCGGCGTCTGGGCCGAGGGGCCGTAATGCACCAGATAGCCGCCAAAGAACCGGCCCAGCTCGTCGTCGAGCATACGCCGCTCTTCGTCCAGCAGAAATTGTCCAATCGGCCCGGACAACCATTCGCGGGCCGCGCTGATCAGGGCCAGCCACTCAGGATCGGCCTGGGCGAACGCTTTATCAGTCATTGCATTCTCCAACTCGCCTAGACGTTCTAAGATGCACCAATGTGTTCAGCTTGGCGAATCGAAGAATGATACAGATCAGTGCCCTACCCGCCTTCACCGACAACTACATCTGGTTGTTACAAGACCCTTCCACCCTGCGCTGCGCCGTGGTCGACCCCGGCGATGCCGCGCCGGTGCTGGCCTGGCTCAAGCAGAACACCGAGTGGACCCTCAGCGACATTCTGGTCACCCACCATCACCATGATCATGTGGGCGGTGTCGAGCAACTGAAAAATACCACCGGCGCCAAGGTCTACGGCCCGGCCAATGAAAAGATTCCGGCGCGGGATGTAGCCCTGCACGACAATGACCGCATCAACGTGCTGGGCTGGGACTTCGACGTGTACGCCGTGCCGGGGCACACGCTGGGGCATATCGCCTTTTACCATCAGGGCGTGTTGTTGTGTGGCGATACGCTGTTCGCTGCCGGTTGCGGCCGCCTGTTCGAGGGCACGCCTGAGCAGATGCATGCCTCCCTGCAGCGCCTGGCCGCCCTGCCTGCCGATACACTTGTGTACTGCACCCATGAATACACACAAAGCAACCTCAAGTTTGCCCAGGCCGTTGAACCGGACAACATCGATATCGCCGAACGGGTGGAAAATGTTGCCCAACTTCGCGCCCGTGGCGAGATCACGCTGCCTTCGAGCCTGGCGCTGGAAAAACTCACGAATCCCTTTTTGCGCACCGCTGAAACATCCGTTAAACAAAAAGCGGACGAACGGAGCGGCCACGACAACCGCTCTGGGGCCGAGGTGTTTGCTAGCTTGAGGGCTTGGAAAGATAAGTTCTAAGAGGATGCAATCTGATACGTAATTTCTGAATGGTTGACCGGAACCAAAGCGCTTTCTAGAATCGCCCGACATTTTTGCCCGGAACTTACTTCCAGCCAATGTCGTCATCTATTCGTAAATCCATTTCTTCAGACGCATTGACCCGCCTGGCTCAAGCCGTGGCGGTGGCCGTTTCCGCAACTCTGGCGGGCTGCCAATCGACCAATTACGCTGCACAATCCACCGTGCAACCCAAACCCAATCTTGCTGCCAAGATCAAGCAAAAACCTATTTGGCTATCAGAGAAGCCCAGCCCCGAAGTACCCCAGGATGTCTGGGAACGCATGCGTCGGGGCTTTCAATTGCAGGACGGTGTCGGCGTCAACCCACGCATCGAGCAACAGCGTCTGTGGTTCGCCAGCAACCCGTCCTTTCTGGAGAACGCCGGTGAACGCGGCAGCCTCTACATTCATTACATCGTCGAACGCCTTGAAGAACGCAACATGCCTCTGGAGCTGGCACTGCTGCCAGTGATTGAAAGTGCCTACAACCCGATGGCTTATTCGCGCAGCGATGCGGTCGGCTTGTGGCAGTTCATTCCCTCCACCGGGCGCTACTTCAACCTGCGCCAGACCCGTGCCTACGACGGCCGCCGCGACATTACCGCCTCCACCACCGCCGCCCTGGACTATCTGACACGTCTGCATGACATGTTCAACGGCGACTGGCTGCTGGCATTGGCGGCTTATAACGCCGGCGAAGGTACGGTCAGCCGGGCGATCGAGCGCAACGAAAAGCTCGGCCTGCCTACCGATTACTGGAACCTGCCCCTGCCCCAGGAAACCAAGGACTATGTGCCCAAGTTCCTGGCCCTGTCCCAGGTGGTTCTGGCGCCGGAGGCCTACGGTGTCAACCTGAACCCGATTGCCAACACGCCGTACTTCGAAGTGGTTGAAGTCAAGCAAAGCATGGACCTGTCACGGGTTGCCGCGTTGGCCGAGATCGACGAAGACGAACTGTTCCAGCTCAACCCGGCCCTGAAACAACGCACCACCCTGGACGGCCCCCAGCATTTGCTGGTGCCGACCTCCAAGGCGCAGCTGCTCACCAGCACCCTTTCGACGATGAAGCCGGAAGAATTGCTGAGCATGCGCCCCAAGAAGCCGGTGTTCGACGAAGTCGAGACCAAGTCGGTGGCCGGGCGTACCCGCAGCTACAAGGTGCGCAGTGGCGATAACCTTACCTTGATCGCCAAGGCCAACAAGGTCGACGTGCATGACCTGCAACGCTGGAACAAGCTCAACGGCCAGGCACTCAAGGTCGGCCAGACCCTGGTGATGCAGGACACCCGCAAGGCCGCAGCGAAAAAACCGGTGCAGTACAAGGTCAAGAAAGGCGACTCGTTGTACATGGTCGCCAAGCGTTTCAACGTTGAGATGCAACATCTCAAGCGTTGGAACCCGCGCACCGGCCAGGCGTTAAAGCCAGGGCAGATGCTGGTGGTTTCCGGGCCAAGATAAAGCCCTCAAGAACACCGGAGGCTAATGTGGGAGGGGGCTTGCTCCCGATAGCAGTGGGTCAGTCAGCCTATGTATTGGCTGACATGCCGCTATCGGGAGCAAGCCCCCTCCCACATTGGATCGCCATCGCCCTAACTGGCTTTTTCCAACCGGAACAAGCTGTTACTGTACCGATCATAAAGCCCAAGCCGCCTGGATCGGATCTCTGACTTGAAGCGTCCTCTCCTTCTACTAACAAGTCTGGCCTTGAGCTTTGCTGCGAACGCGACGATTACCGAGAGCCACGGTTACGCGCAGTTCGGCTCACTCAAGTACCCGGCCAAATTCACCCATTACGATTGGGTAAACCCTGCAGCGCCCAAAGGCGGCACGCTGCGGGTTATGGCCTTTGGCACGTTCGACACGCTCAACCCCTATACCTTCAAGGGCACCAGCCCGGTTTCCACCGGCAATTTCCTGCAATACGGCGTCAATGAGCTGAACGAACCCTTGATGGTCGGCACCGGCCAGTACGCGCCGTCGGGCGACGAGCCCACTTCCAGCTATGGCCTGATTGCCCAGTCGGTGGAATACAGCGAGGACCGCAGTTGGGTGGTGTTCAACCTGCGCCCCGAAGCGCGCTTTCACGACGGTAAGCCGATCACCGCCGCAGACGTGGCGTTTTCCTATCGCACGCTGTTGACCGAAGGCCATCCGCAATACCGTACGAGCCTGCAGGAAGTGGCCCGGGTCGATATTCTCAACCGCCACCGCATCCGTTTTGTATTCAAGCGTGCGGGCAACCCGTTGCTGATCCTGCGCCTGGGCGAATTGCCGGTGCTGCCCCAACACTATTGGAAGGACCGTGACTTCAAGGCCACCACCTTCGAGCCGCCGCTGGGCAGCGGGCCATACCGCATCACCAAGGTCGCCCCTGGGCGGCAGTTGGTGTTTGAACGGGTCAAGAATTACTGGGGCAAGGACCTGCCGGTCAACCGAGGCTTCTACAACTACGACAAGGTCGAGGTGGAGTTCTATCGCGACAGCGACGTGGCTTTTGAAGCCTTCAAGGCTGGTGAATTCGACATTTATATCGAGCATCAGGCCAAGAACTGGGCCACGGGCTACAACTTCCCCGCGGTCAATCGTGGCGATGTGATCAAGGCGCAGATTGCCCACCAGATCCCCACCCAGAGCCAGGGCCTGTTCATGAATACCCGGCGGCCCGCCTTCAGCCAGGCCAAGGTCCGCGAAGCCCTGGGGTTGATGTTCGACTTCGAGTGGACCAACCGCACCCTGTTCAGCAGCGCCTACAAGCGTTCGGTGAGCTATTACCCCAACAGCGAATTCTCGGCCACCGGCCTGCCCGTGGGCCATGAGTGGCTGATGCTCTCGCCCTATCGCGACCAACTGCCGGCCGCACTGTTTACCCAGCCGTTCAGCCTGCCGCAGACCGACGGTCGCGGTATCCCCCGCGACACGCTGCGTCGCGCCCTGGCACTGCTTGGCGAAGCCGGCTGGAAACTGTCGGGCCAACGCCTGCTCAACAAGGATGGGCAACCGCTGCGCCTGGAGATCCTGTTGGTCAACCCGAACCTTGAGCGCATCCTGCAACCTTATGTCGAAAATCTGACCCGCATCGGCATCGACGCCCGCTTGCGCACCGTCGACCGGGCACAGTACAAACAGCGCCTCGATCAATTCGATTTCGACATGATTCTGATGACTCTCAACCAGACCCTAAGCCCGGGTCTGGAGCAGTGGCAGTACTTTCACTCCAGCCAGGCCACGATCAAAGGCAGCAAGAACTACGCCGGCATCGCCAAGCCGGTGGTCGACCATCTGTTGGATCAACTGCTGGCGGCGCAGACCCGAGAAGAACAACTGGCGGCCGGCCGCGCCCTGGACCGCGTGCTGCTGTGGCAGCACTACAGCATTCCCAACTGGTACCTCAACTATCATCGCCTGGCGTACCGCAACCGGTTCGCCTTCGTTACCACACCGCCCTATAGCCTGGGCCTGAGTGCGTGGTGGCTGAAAGCTTCGGAGAAAGCCCAATGATGCCTTTGCGTACTACCCTGCTCGCCAGCCTGTTGCTGTGCACCGCGGCCCAAGCCGCCCCGCAACACGCGCTGACCCTCTACAACGAGCCCCCCAAGTACCCCGCCGACTTCAAGCATTTCGACTACGTCAACCCCGACGCCCCCAAAGGCGGCACCTTCCGCGAATCGGCCATGGGCGGCTTCGACAGCCTCAACCCCTACATCAGCAAGGGCGTGCCGGCGGATAACCTTCCGTTGATCTACGACACCCTGGCCATGCAAAGCCTGGACGAGCCCATTACCGAATACGGGCTGGTGGCGGGCAAGATCGAAAAAGCCCCGGACAACAGTTGGGTGCGTTTCTACCTGCGCCCCGAAGCGCGCTTCCACGATGGCCATCCGATGCGCGCCGAGGACGTGGTGTTTACCTTCCAGACCCTGATCAAGGACGGTAACCCGCTTTACCGCAACTACTACGCCGATGTCGACGAGGTGGTGGCCGAAGACCCGTTGCGTGTGCTGTTCAAGTTCAAGCGCACCAACAACCGCGAATTGCCGCTGATACTCGGGCAGTTGCCAGTGCTGCCCAAGCACTGGTGGGCGACTCGCGACTTCTCCAAGGGCAACCTGGAAGCGCCCCTGGGCAGCGGGCCGTACCAGGTGGCGGAGGTCAAGCCCGGACGCATGATTCGCTACGAGCGGGTCAAGGACTACTGGGCCAAGGACCTGCCGGTCAACAAGGGTTTCTACAATTTCGACACTCGCATCACGGATTACTACCGTGACAGCACCGTGTCCCTGGAAGCCTTGAAGGCCGGGCAATTCGATTACTGGCTGGAGTTCAGCGCAAAGAACTGGGCCAACGCCTACAACATTCCAGCGGTGACCCAGGGCCGACTGATCAAGGAAGAGATCCCCAACGGCAACCCCACCGGTATGCAGGGCTTTGTGTTCAATATGCGCAAGCCGATGTTCCAGGATGTGCGGGTGCGCAAGGCGATCAGCCTGCTACTGGATTTCGAATGGAGCAACAAGCAGCTGTTCAACGGCGCGTACACCCGAACCCGCAGCTATTTCGAAAACTCGGAAATGGCCGCCACCGGTTTACCTGGCCCGGATGAACTGGCGATCCTTGAGCCTTTGCGCGACAAGATCCCGCCCGAAGTCTTCACTCAGGCCTTCGAACCTTCCAAAACCGATGGCAGCGGCATGATCCGCACCCAGCAGCGCGAGGCTTACCAGCTGTTGCAAGCTGCCGGCTGGAAGATTGTCGATGACAAGATGGTCGACAGCACCGGCAAACCGGTGACTATTGAATTCCTGCTGGCCCAGACCGAATTCGAACGCATCCTGCTGCCGTTCAAGCGCAACCTGTCCGACCTGGGCATCGACCTGGTGATTCGCCGAGTGGATGTCTCGCAGTTCGTCAACCGCCTGCGCTCACGGGATTTCGACATGCTGGTGGGCAGCTTCCCACAGTCCACCTCGCCCGGTAACGAGCAGCGCGAATTCTGGAAGTCGTCCAGCGCCGACAAACCCGGCAGCCGTAACTACATGGGCCTCAAGGATCCGGCCGTTGACCAACTGGTCGAAGAGCTGATCGATGCCGGCTCGCGCCAAAGCCTGATTGCCCACGCCAGGGCGCTCGACCGCGTACTCCAGTTTGGTTACTACGTGGTGCCCAACTGGCACATCAAGACCTTCCGCGTGGCGTACTGGGACCACTTGGGTCATCCCAAAGTCTCGCCACGCTACGACGTGGGCACGGCCACCTGGTGGGCCAAACCCGATGTCAAACCGGCGGTCTCCCTGGACACCACACAAAACGCCGATGCGGCGAGCGGAGGCGATTGAATGCTGGCCTATATTGTTCGCCGCCTGTTGCTGATCATTCCCACGCTGTTCGGGATTTTGCTGATCAATTTCGTCATCATCCAGGCCGCCCCCGGCGGGCCGGTGGAGCAGATGATCGCCAAGCTGGAAGGCTTCGACGGCGCCACCAGCCGTATTGCCGGGGGCGGGGCCGAAGTTGCGGTGGCCGGCTCCAGCTACCGTGGCGCCCAGGGCCTGGACCCGGCGCTGATCAAGGAAATCGAAAAGATGTACGGCTTCGACAAGTCGGCGCCGGAACGCTTGTGGATCATGGTCAAGAACTACGCCCGGCTGGATTTTGGCGACAGTTTTTTTCGTGACGCCAAGGTCATCGACCTGATCAAGGAAAAGATGCCGGTGTCCATCTCTCTCGGGTTATGGAGCACCCTGATCATGTACCTGGTGTCGATTCCGCTGGGGATCGCCAAGGCCACGCGACACGGCAGCCACTTCGATGTGTGGACCAGCTCGGCCATCATCGTGGGTTATGCGATTCCGGCGTTCCTGTTTGCGATCTTGCTGATCGTGGTGTTTGCCGGCGGCAGTTATTTCGACTGGTTCCCCTTGCGCGGGCTGACCTCCAACAACTTCGACGAGTTGAGCGTTGGCGGCAAGATCCTCGATTACTTCTGGCACTTGGCGCTGCCTGTCACCGCACTGGTGATCGGCAACTTCGCGACCATGACCCTGCTGACCAAGAACAGCTTTCTCGACGAGATCAACAAGCAATACGTGGTCACTGCCAAGGCCAAAGGGCTGACCAACCACCGCGTGCTCTACGGCCACGTCTTCCGCAATGCGATGCTGCTGGTGATCGCCGGCTTCCCCTCGGCGTTCATCGGCATCTTCTTTACCGGCTCGCTGCTGGTGGAGGTGATCTTCTCCCTCGACGGCCTGGGCCTGATGAGCTTTGAAGCGGCAATCAACCGCGACTATCCGGTGGTATTCGGCACGCTGTTTATCTTCACCCTGCTGGGGCTGGTCGTGAAACTGATCGGTGACCTCACCTATACCCTGGTCGATCCGCGTATCGACTTCGCCAGCCGGGAGCATTGAGATGAACCTGTCCCCCCTCAATCGCCGCCGGTTCGAGCGGTTCAAGGCCAACAAACGTGGCTGGTGGTCGCTGTGGCTGTTCCTGATCCTGTTCGGGCTGAGCCTGGGCGCCGAGCTGATCGCCAACGACAAACCCCTGGCCGTGCATTACGACGGCGACTGGTATTTCCCGGCGCTCAAGCGCTACCCCGAGACCACCTTCGGCGGCGAATTCCCCCTGGAAGCCAACTACAAGAGCCCGTATATCCAGGAGCTGCTCAAGGCCAAGGATGCCTGGACCTTGTGGGCGCCGATCCCGTTCAGCTACCAGAGCATCAACTACGACCTGAAGGTCCCCGCCCCCGCGCCCCCTTCAAGCGTCAACCTGCTGGGTACCGATGACCAGGGGCGTGACGTGCTGGCGCGGGTGATCTACGGCTTTCGCGTATCGGTGCTGTTTGCTCTGACCCTGACCGTGCTCAGCTCGATCATCGGCGTGATTGCCGGCGCGTTGCAGGGGTTCTATGGCGGCTGGGTCGACCTGGCCGGGCAGCGCTTTCTGGAGATCTGGTCGGGGCTGCCGGTGCTCTACCTGCTGATCATCCTCGCCAGTTTCGTGCAACCCAACTTCTGGTGGCTGCTGGGGATCATGCTGCTGTTTTCCTGGATGAGCCTGGTGGATGTGGTGCGCGCCGAGTTCCTGCGCGGGCGCAACCTTGAGTACGTGCGCGCAGCACGGGCGCTGGGCATGCAGAACGGCGCGATCATGTTCCGCCATATCCTGCCCAATGCGATGGTCTCGACCATGACCTTTCTGCCATTCATCCTTACCGGCGCCATCGGCACCCTCACCGCCCTGGATTTCCTTGGCTTCGGCCTGCCGGCGGGTTCGCCGTCGCTGGGTGAACTGGTGGCCCAGGGTAAATCCAACCTGCAAGCGCCGTGGCTGGGCATGAGTGCCTTTGCCGTACTGGCGATCATGTTGAGCCTGCTGGTGTTTATCGGCGAGTCCGCTCGCGATGCGTTCGACCCGAGGAAATGAGATGAATCCGGACAATCTGATCGAAATCCGTGACCTCAGTGTCGAGTTTGTCACCGGTGAACATCACCACCGCGTGGTCAACCAGGTGAGCTTTGACATCAAGCGGGGTGAGACCCTGGCGCTGGTCGGCGAAAGCGGCTCCGGAAAGTCGGTAACGGCCCACTCGATCCTGCGGCTGCTGCCCTACCCGTTGGCGCGGCACCCGTCCGGCACTATCGAATACGCCGGGCAAGACCTGCTGACCCTTAAAGAAAAGACCCTGCGGCATATTCGCGGCAACCGCATTGCAATGATCTTCCAGGAGCCGATGACCTCGTTGAACCCGCTGCACTCCATCGAGAAGCAGATCAACGAAGTCCTCGGCCTGCACAAGGGCCTGACGGGCAAGGTCGCCACCCGGCGCACCCTGGAATTGCTGGAGCTGGTGGGCATCCCCGAACCGCACAAACGCCTCAAGGCGCTGCCCCACGAATTGTCCGGCGGCCAGCGCCAGCGGGTGATGATCGCCATGGCGTTGGCCAATGAGCCGGAGCTGCTGATCGCCGATGAGCCGACCACGGCCCTGGATGTCACCGTGCAGTTGAAGATCCTGGAGTTGCTCAAGGAGTTGCAGGCGCGGCTGGGCATGGCGCTGTTGCTGATCAGCCACGACCTCAACCTGGTGCGACGCATCGCCCATCGCGTGTGCGTGATGCAGCAAGGTTGCATCGTGGAGCAGGCCGAGTGCGAGACATTGTTCCGGTCGCCCCAGCACCCCTATACCCAGGAATTATTGGCAGCAGAGCCCAGCGGCGGGCCGGCCGGCAATGAGGTCGGCCCACCGTTGCTGGAAGTAGACGACCTGAAAGTCTGGTTCCCGATCAAGAAAGGCTTTTTGCGCAACACCGTGGATTACGTCAAGGCGGTGGACGGCATCAATTTCAGCCTGCCCCAGGGGCAAACCCTGGGCATCGTCGGTGAAAGTGGCTCGGGCAAGTCCACCCTGGGCCTGGCGATTTTGCGCCTGATCGGCAGCAAGGGCGGGATACGCTTCGAAGGCCAGCAACTGGACACGCTTACCCAGCAACAGGTGCGCCCGTTGCGCCGGGAAATGCAGGTGGTGTTCCAGGACCCATTCGGCAGCCTGAGCCCGCGAATGTGCGTCAGCGAAATCGTCGGCGAGGGCTTGCGCATCCACAAGATGGGCACGCCTGACGAGCAGGAAGCAGCGATTATCGCAGCGCTCAGGGAAGTGGGCCTGGACCCCGAATCCCGTCATCGCTACCCCCACGAATTCTCCGGTGGCCAACGCCAACGTATCGCCATCGCCCGCGCCCTGGTGCTCAAGCCGCGCCTGATTTTGCTGGACGAGCCCACCTCCGCCCTGGACCGCACGGTACAACGCCAGGTGGTTGAGTTGCTGCGCGGCTTGCAGGCAAAGTACAACCTGACGTACCTGTTTATCAGCCATGACCTGGCGGTGGTGAAGGCGCTCAGCCACCAACTGATGGTGGTCAAGCAAGGCCAGGTGGTGGAGCAAGGCGATGCCAAGGCGATTTTTGCCGACCCACAACATGCCTACACCCGCCAATTGCTCAAGGCCGCCTTTTTGGTACCTGCCTGACGGACGGGCTCAGGGCGTGATGGCGGCCTGACAGCCGACCGGAATGTTGTGAGCCTCTCAAGTTACAGCGCCGCGTATGTCGACCATTGACCACTGCCCGTAAAAAACAGGTGGGGTAAAGTACGGCTGGCTCATGCTATCTGCAAATGAAAATCGGGAGGCGCTGCACTTCCACCAATGCCTACACGGAGGTGGGATTCATTCATGGAGCCCTCATTGTGACTTACCCAGACGAATGGCTTGCAGTCTTTTGAAGCTTGGGTCAAAGCCATCGGCCGTCACGCTGCCATCGGGGTAGGTATAGCGGGTATAATTTCCATCCATTTTCACCTTCGGCCCCACCGAATACAGCACGTAGTCGGCATGTAACTGGGGTTCGAATGCTACCTTTCGTGCATTTGGGGCGCGGTAATACGAATAGGTTTCGCCCCCACCGAGCAGCCGAGCGAGTTTTTCATGCCCACCAAGGAAATGCTCACTAACTCTGGGCTAGTAGTCCTTCTTGATTAACACATCACCGCTGACTTCGTGCGTCGCGGCAAAAGCAGAGCGTTGTTGTGGCAGGCGCTGATCGAACATCACGATAATCCCTCCCCCCCCCTGGGCTGGCTTTAACGTCCGGCCCGAAGTGCGTTGTGTTGGCGTAAGTGACACCAAAGGTCACATTACTCAGTTGCCACTGGCATCGGCTGCCGCCATTGATGGCTAGCTTTACCTCGTATACGTCGCTCTGCCCCTGCTGCTGCGGCTGGACCGTAGTAGACAGGTAGCCGTCCTCCTCATAACTGGACCAGTCCGGCCCTGAGCGTTTGATCGGGCATTTCTCAGAGCGGTACATCACCCGCATCGGGTCCGCTGCGAGGTTTGGAGGGACCTTCACTGTAATGCTGACCTGTTCGCCGCCCGGAGGTGGGGACAAGGTCGTGTTCTGTGCGCATCCACTGACGCTGACCAGCAGCACGCCTCCCAGTGCATGGCGGATGAGCGTGTTCATTCTTCATCCCTGGTGGCAGGCAATGAGCCTAGAACTTCGAGGTTCATTGCGATTGTCCAAGACGAATGGCTTGCACCTTTTCAAAGTCCGGTTTATTGCCATCCGCAGTAACACTGCCATCGGGGTAGGTAATCTGGGTGTAATCACCCACTTTATGCACCTTAGGCTCCACCGAATACAGAACATAGTCGGCATGTAACTGGGGTTCGAATGCTACCTTTCGTGCGTTTGGGGCGCGGTAATATGAATAGGTTTCGCCCTCACCGAGCAGCCGAGCGAGTTTTTCATGCCTACCAAGAAAATACTCACTAACTCTGGGGTAGTAGTCCTTACGAATCAACACGTCGCCGCTGACTTCGTGCGTCGCTGCAAAAGCAGAGCGTCGCTGTGGCAGACGCTGATCGAACATCACAATAATCCCTCCCCCCCCTGGGCTGGCTTTAACGTCCGGCCCGAAGTGCGTTGTGTTGGCATAGGTGACACCAAAGGTCACATTACTCAACTGCCACTGACATCGGCTGCCGCCATTGATCGCTAGCTTTGCCTCGTACACGTCGCTCTGCCCCTGCTGCTGCGGCTGGACCGTGGTAGACAGATAGCCATCCTCCTCATAACTGGACCAGTCCGGCCCTGAGCGTTTGATCGGGCATCTCTCAGAGCGATACATCACCCGCATCGGGTCTGCTGCGAGATTCGGGGGGACCTTCACTGTAATACTGACCTGTTCGCCGCCCGGAGGTGGGGACAAGGTCTGGTTTTGGGCGCAGCCACTGACGCTGACCAGCAGCACGCCTCCCAGTGCATGGCGGATGAGCGTGTTCATTCTTCATCCCTGGTGGCAGGCAATGAGCCTAGAACTTCGAGGTACATTGCGATTGTCCTAGACGAATGGCTTGCAGTCTCTTGAAACTTGGGTCAAAGCCATCGGCCGTCACGCTGCCATCGGGGTAAGTTTCGCGTCTGTAGCCCTCGTTCTGCACTTTTGGCTCTACCGAATACAGAACATAGTCGGCATACAACTGGGGTTCGAACACCACCTTTCTGGTATTTTGGGCGCGATAATATGAGTAGATTTCCCCCCCACTAAGTAACCTGGCAACCTTTTCATGCCGGCCCAGAAATCGTTCGATTACCCAAGGGTAGTAGTCCTTCTTGATTAACACATCACCGCTGACCTCGTGCGTCACCGCAAAAGCAGAGCGTTGTTGTGGCAGGCGCTGATCGAACATCACAATAAGCCCTCCCCCCGGGCCCCCTCTAACATTCTCCCCGAAGTGCGTTGTGTTGGCATAGGTGACACCAAAGGTCACATTACTCAACTGCCACTGGCATCTGCTACCGCCATTGATGGGCAGCTTTGCCTCGTACACGTCGCTCTGCCCCTGCTGCTGCGGCTGGACCGTGGTAGACAGGTAGCCATCCTCCTCATAACTGGACCAGTCCGGCCCTGAGCGCTTGATCGGGCATTTCTCAGAGCGGTACATCACCCGCATCGGGTCTGCTGCGAGATTCGGGGGGACCTTCACTGTAATACTGACCTGTTCGCCGCCCGGAGGTGGGGACAAGGCCGTGTTCTGTGCGCATCCACTGATGCTGACCAGCAGCAACAAGGCAGCGCTCGTGCGACCTAGGAGAGCATTCATACTTGTATCCCTTCCTGATGAATCTGAATGTTCATGACTTAAGCGGTTCCCTTGCGATAGAAGCGTTTGGCTAGCTGTGTCGTACCGAAGGACTGCTTCGGGCTTGGGTAATCTCGATCATCTCGCCGAACTCACGCTCTTGGCAGAAGCGTTGTAGGGCTTCAGGCCCACCTTCCAGTGCTCTAGTTGCGCGCAGCGCCATCGACAGTAATGTTTGCAGCGCCAGGAACTGCTCGTTACGGTGTATCTCCGTCTCAGGCACTCCCAGCGTCTGCATCTGCTTCTCAAACGTCGCTCGTTGCACTTTGCGCCGCAGTGGCAGCTTGGAGTCGCTCAACTCCAGCAACTGATTGTGCAGGAAGGGCAGGTAGGCCTTGATCATCGAATGATCCGCAGGGTTGGTGCGGCGGGTACTGCGCTCGGGGTTGGTGTGTGATGGAAACAGATCCGCCATGTTTTCCCGGTTCAATGAACGGATCAGGGCTTTCTGATCTTCGTGGGCGAAGCGACTGAATTCATCGCTTAGGCTCGGTACGAGGTAGATGCGTGTGCGATGCGGGAGTCGCTTAAGAACGGTGGTGTGGTCCACGGCAAGCCCGTCTTTACTGCGAAAGGCCGAGGAATTGGAGCTCATCGTTTCCACATGCTGGTCGGCTCGGTAAAACATGGCGATTTTCCCGTGATGCCAGTAGGGGTCTCCAAAGCTAACAATTTTTCCGGCCAGCAACTGTCCCACGGACCAGATGTACCCCAGGTCCTGGCCCAACGGACCCAAGGCTTCGTATAGCCAGTTACCCAGCTCCGCTTCGGGCGGCACGCTGGTAACGGTGTCCGCATCGTTCACATGGCGAAAGTGCATCACTGATTTCAGGCGTTCCTGTGCCTTGGCGGTGAAGGTGCGAGGCATGCCGTAGGTATAAAGCAGGGGATTACGATTTTTCAGTTCTGCGGAGTAGATTAGCGCTAGGGCGCCGCCCAGACTATGGCCGCAAATAAATAACTTTCTGTTGGCTAACGCGTCCTGAATGTCTTCAAATCGCTGAGGAAACAGTTTCTTAGCCACCTCAAACGCCTGTAAAAAACCGTAATGAACGCTGCCGACATCCGTCAAAGGCGTACACGCCGACTTCAAGTCGCAACCACTGCCATCGGCTGGCATGGGCCGGTACAGCACATCAGTTAGCCAGTCCATGGGCTCCTGGGTCCCGCGCCAGGCCACGACTACTTGAGTCTTGTTGAAGAAATAGAAGAGTTGTGTGTTTTCGATGATGTGTCGCGGAATCTCCGGCCCACCCGGCGGGCGCTCGGCCTTCAGTGAGTCCAGCATGACAGCCGTGGTGTAGCGCTCGTCAAAAGGGACATCAATCACTAGCGCTGGCAGACGGCTCCCATTGGAGTCGATCATCGTGGGTGTACGCGACAGGTCCAGACACTGGCGGAAAAAGAACTCCTCTACCGAGCCAGATACCGTACTGGTGTCAGTGTTTGGTTTTTTCTTCAACATGTTCTGGGCGACAACGCTGTAGGAAAGATTGGCCATCAGCCCAAGGTTATAGGCGTTGGCCATGCTGTATTCAGGCTGATGGTGCAGAATCAATGACCAGGCTCGGAAGGGGCAAATTTCCAGGACGTGACGGCGGTCCAGTGCATCGTCGGTCACCGTGAAACCGCCGAACTTGGGGTCGGGGAAATGAAATGCCGGTAGTTTTTCTTCCTCCGACCACGGCTTCAGGTCCGGGAAGCGATCACATAGCTGGCCGATGCGCAGGTAGTGATAAGAGTGCCCATTGGCCAGTGCCTTCGGCTCGATGGGGGAGAAGAAGGATGGAGAGGGATCATAGCGATAAGGAACTTCCAGAGGCGTTGAAACCCGAGATTCGGCACGTATCGCACGTGGGCGTCGGGTCTGCATCACCTCTGCCAGCGGGTTGGCCGTTAGAAGCAAGGTCACCGCCAGCGGGTGCAACCCTTCCAGGCGAATCACTCCTTGGGCATCGCTCTGGCCGCTGAATTCTGGAATGAGCTTGCAACGAGTCGCCTCATTGATCGCCCGAAAAGGTTGATGAGGCAAAGGGTCCCCTAGCTCATCGAGCAACTGAAACTCCAGCCAGTGCTTGATCTGCTTGCCTCCCTGAACGACCTTGTAGGTGCAAATGGTATCGGTACGATGGTCCCAATCAGACATAACGGGGCTTCCATGAGTCATTTAAGAGTGTGTTCGGCTGGAGTGCTTCAACGGTCACTAAGGGTTTCGCTGGTGTCACGTCGGACTAGACCGGCCTTTGGGCGTCAATCACCTGATAGGCAGGAAACTTGATTATCAGCCAACACCCTGAATCGGTGCTTGCTGAAAGTGAGTAGGAAATTTCCCAAAATACTCTTCGCCAATGAAACTAGTTTGTCAGCAGTGCCCGCGCAGGAGCGGGTCGTTGCGTGATAGCTGTAAGGGATTTCGTTGGCTTTTTGGTTTGATAGCCCACCGGGGCTACCCAGTGCCCTGTAAAGCCTCACCGTGGGCGGCGGAGTGCACTGGCAGAGCGAGTTTTTCGGCAACGTGTTCCAGCCAGACCGAACGACACGGTCAACTTCGGCGCCGCTTTTTACGGCGAACCCCGCAGCCTGCAACTGGCGACCAAACGGAACTTCTCGGCTGACGGCCCTGACGGTGTGTGTAATGATCAACCCTCGATCTCTCAAGGGATGGAGCCACCGCCATGTCGCTGAACACCACTGCCCGCCCCGCTCAGGCGCCTTGTTTCTGGCGCGACGAACGCTTGCCGTTTATCGAGGCGCGCACCATTGCCGACGGGCGCAAAGTCACCTATACCCGGCACGCCCATGAGCACTTTTCCATCGGTGCGATCACCACCGGGCGCAGCTATTACCACTACGACACACAGACGTTCGAGATCAGCGCAGGCACCGTGGTGCTGATGAACCCCGGCGACGTGCACGCCTGTAACCCTATCCAGAATGAGCACTGGTCCTACCATATGCTCTACCTGGACACACCCTGGCTGACCGACCTGCAGCACCAGTTGGGTTTCAGCACCGACCAGGGTTACCGCCCGTTCAGCACCCCCTATACCCTAGACGTCTCGCTGTATAACGGCTTATTGGCGTTGTACCGACTGTTGGTGGATGAGCAGGCCGAACTGCTGCACAAACAGAGCGCGCTGGTGGGTTACTTCAGCGAAGTCCAGCAGCGTTTGAACCCCTCGCTTACGCCGATACGGGAGGTCAATCACAAGCTGGAGCGTGCAGCGGACTTCATCCGTGAACACTGCACCGAGGCGTTGAAGCTGGAGGACATTTGCCTGGCGGCCGAGCTGTCGCCGTCGTACCTGATTCGCGCCTTCAAGCAGTATTACGGGCTGACACCCCATGCCTTCCTGGTCAATCGCCGTATCCAGTTCGCCCGCGCTCGATTGCGCGACGGCGAACTGATTGCCGATGTCGCCCTGGCCGCAGGCTTTGCCGACCAGGCGCACTTCCAACGCACGTTCAAACAGCACTTTGCCGCCACGCCCGGGCAGTACCGCGAGAACCTCAAGCCATCAGCAAATAACCCACACTGGCCACCAGCAACGCGGCCATTGAGCGGTTGAACAGGCGCACGCCCTGCGGGTTGTTCAAGTAGCGACGCAAGAACGTCCCGGCATACGCCCAGCACGCTACCGACAGGTAGCAAATCACCAGGTAAAGCGCCGCAAACAGCCATACCTGCCTGGCGTCGCCATCGGCCACGAACAGCCCCATCCCGGCCACGCAGGCCAGCCAGGCTTTGGGGTTGAGCCATTGCATGATCGCGCCGTACAGCATTGATGGCGCGGTAGCGGCGCCTTCAGCGTCAAGGCGACCGTCATCCATCGCCAGTTTCCAAGCCATATACAACAGGAAAGCCACCCCGCCCCACTGGATCACCTGAGTCAGTATCGGCCAGCGCACCAGCACTTCATGCAGCCCCAGGCCGATCAGCACCAGCAGTAAAGTGAAGCCGACTGCCGCGCCGAACACATGTTTCTGGCTGGCGGCAAAGCCAAAGCGTGCACCGCTGCTCAGGGCAACCACGTTGACCGGGCCAGGGGTAATGGAGGTGGCCAGGGCGAAAGCGGCCATGGAAATGATCAAGCTCATTGCAGTCCCTTCTTGTTATGTCAAACACAGGTGACTTCACGGTAAAGGCTCAGACACTGCGGATATTGAACAAAATGCCCCTTGGTGAACATTTGTGGTGATTCTGTAAAGGCGTGATTCCAGGCCTAGACTCACTCTTCATGTCAACACTCAAGCACCTGCTGGTACTGCTCCCGCTGATCATCATGTCCAGTCTGCCCACGCCCAGCCCGACCTGTGCATTGCCCCAACGTGACGAAAAAACGGTCATCGACGAAAACGACGTTGGCGCCTCGTGAGACCATGACGGACCAGACCTGCCGCTAGCCAATCGCCGAGTGGTGGGGCAAGAGCGTCTGGCTATCCGGTCGTCCCCACCGCCGGATCAAACCACCGCCGCCCGCTCGCGCACAAAGCGCGGCAACTGATCACCCGGCAATGCCTTGCTGAAATACCACCCCTGGATAAACAACTCAGGTCCCGTACTCAAGAACGCCAGTTGCTCGGCAGTCTCCACCCCCTCCACTACCACGCCCAGGTTCAACGCCTCACAAAACCGCAACATGCCGGTCAGCACCTGGGCGCCCTTGGGGTCGCGCTGGGCCACCACAAAACTGCGGTCGATCTTGATAAAGTCCACAGGGAACTGGTGCAGGTAACTCAACGCGGAAAACCCGGTGCCAAAATCATCGAGATACACTTTTGCTCCGGTGGCCTGCAGTTTATGGATGGTTTGGCGGGCGGCGGGAATATCGCTGACCAGCGCATCTTCGGTGATTTCCACCGACACCCGGCCATCGGCCTGGGCAAGAATTTCCACCAGGCGATCACCATAGGCGGCGTCCTTCAAGGTGGCACTGGAAATGTTTATGGTCATGGGCAGTTCAAAGCCGATCTTGCGCCACTTCTGATACTGGCGCACGGCCTGGGACGCCACCCACACGTCCACGTCCGGCATCAGCCTGGCTTGCGCCAGCCATTGCAGGAACTCCCAGGGTGAATGCACCGTGCCGTGGCTGTCCCGGGCGCGCATCAATGCCTCGCACCCGGTGCACAAGCCGGTACGGGTAGACACCTGGGGTTGGAATTCAAGGTAGAACTCGTAATCGCTGATCTGCTGGATCCGGCTCAATTCAACGGCCTGCCGCGCCAGGGTCCGGTGGGAGGCCATTACCGGATCGAACTCCAGCAGGCGGCCTTTTTCTTCGAGTCCGCGAAAGGTCATGTCCAGAGACTTGAGGTAAACCGTGCCACCGTCGATGGACTGACGATGAATGGCCCGCACGTAGGGCGCATACACCAGCGTGCCCATGCCCAACAGCAACACTTGCAGGGCCACAGCCGCCACGTCGCCATGGGTGCTGAGGTAGGCATTGAGCAGCACCGGCGCGGTAAACGGCACGCTGGCCACCGCCGGCGAGACCCAGCCCAATTGCACCACCGTCAAAGCCACCATCGCGTTGAACGCCGGCACCAGTAGAAACGGTATGAACAAACGCGGGTTGAGAATGATCGGCAAGCCAAACAACAGCACCTCGCTGACGTTGAATAACGACAACGGCAAGCTGGCGATCGCCAGCAACCGCATGGAGTGGCTGCGGGAAAACACCAGGATCGCCAGCAGCAGGCACAAGGTCGCGCCCGATCCGCCGATAAACGCAAAACTGCCGAGCAGGCCGTTATTGAGCAGGTATTGGACCGGCTGTCCCGCCGCCAGCGCCGCACCGTTGAGCACCACGGCCTGGTCCAGTACATCGAACAACGGCTGCATGGCATAGACGCCGTGAATGCCGAAGAACCACAGCAGCGAATTCATCAGCGTTACAAACAACCCAGTGCTGTAAGGCGATTGCAACGCATCGAGCACCTGAGGCCCCTGCAATTGCGCCACGTAGGGAATCAGCAACAGCAACGTCAGTATCATCACCAGTGACAACGCCGTGATCGCGCCAGGGATCACCATGTTGATGGTGCCCTTGAGGTTATGCCCAACCAGGTCTTCGTTGACCAGGCGTGTCCAGCGAAAACGGTGCAGCCAGGCAATGGCCGGCACATTGATCAAGGGCGAAGCGATGGCAATAAACAGCAGGAAGGTGGCCGACGCCCGGGGATACTCGCGCAATACGAACGTGGCAACCACCACGTGGGCCAGGCACAGGAAGGCGACCGGCAGCTGTGGCAGGCGATGCTGGATCGCCAACATGTAACCGATGGAGGCCGCAACCAGCAAGGGAATCACCGAGCTGATCTGGTTGTGCAACCCCGCCAGGAAACTCACTACCTGAGGGGCGAACCCCAACGCCTGGGCGCACTCGGACAGGATCAGGAATCCGGCGGATACCAACAAACACGGCAGTATCCACAACAACCCCTCGCGAATCGCACGCAACGACTCGGTGCTGGCCAAGACCGCCAGGCGCTGGGTAAGGAAAAGTTTGAACAGCGTTTGCGCCATGAGCCGTCCTCTGCCCGTCACCTATTGCCGCTGGAAGCCAGGGCTGGAAACACACGCTAACGCTACACGCCCTGAGTGCAGGAGCAAAAGACTTTTGCCAAGCCGCACCGCGCTTCTTGGGATAAAACGCACGATAGCTGCACTTATTTCCCACCGAATTATCGAACTTTCTGACTTGAAGCAACCCCTAAGGCTATCTGAGTCGGTATCATCCGCGTCTGTCTGCGTGTTAAAGGATGTTACAACTTGCAAACCAGCAGGTACGCAGTCAGGGAATCAGGCCTGGAACGACAACAGGCACAAAGGAGAGAGCTTCACTATGCAAGACAAGCGGTCAAGCAACATGCGTCCCCTATTTGTCACCATTTTGCTGTGGTTGTGCAGTGTGGTGCTGCTGTTTGTAATCAAGAATGTCATTGAGCTGTTCACCGGGCCTGTCGCTGAAACCTGGGTTGACCTGGCATTGGTGCTAGTCGCTTACCTGATGTTCTTCTTGCTGGCGCCGTTGCAGAACTGGATGCGACGCAGAGCCCGCAAACGTGCGCGCCTTCACCCCAGCGCGCACTCAGGCGATTCCAAGTCCCGTCCTTCGCACTAAGGGCACATCCTTGTCAGCACCCAGCGATACTTACCAGCTCGCCTTGGACAGGTTTTTGCGCGATCAGCCACACATCGCCGCTGAGCTGGACAACCTCAACCCGTTGGCCGCCCAGGCCAGGGGGGAAACCCTGGCGCAGTATCGCGCCGAGCGCTTGCACGAAGCGTTCGAAGCCCACGCGGAGCAGCAACACCTGTTCGCCTGGGAACTGACCCTTAAACTGACGGCCGACTCCACCGAAACCTTCGAGGCCCAGCGCCGCGAAGTGCATAAAGAAGTCGCACAGATGGCCGGTATGGACTGGGTGGAGTATTGCCAGCTGCATGGCCTGGCGGTCTGACCTTTACCCTACAAGTACCAGCGTGGCCGGCTACAGGCCATCACTTGGCGCAATTCGGCGACTGTTACGGTTCGACGCTGCGGATCTATCGCCAACGCCGAATGTAATGCCGGCCAGCAGTGCCTGGGTAATTGCGCGGGCCGGGCCAGCCGGTCAGTGAAAGAGCGTGCGCCGATGCGCTGGCCACTAGCCAGCTCATACACAATGCAAGCCATGCCGTATACGTCCGCAGCGCCGCTCAGCGCACCGCCGTCCAGTAACTCCGGGGCCGCGTAGGCGGGTGTCCAGGCATTGAAACGAGTACGGCTGACACTTGGCAAACCCATCGCCTCCTGCGTCTGAGCATGCCCCAGGCCAAAATCGAACAAACATACGCCCTCCTCTCCTACCATGACGTTGGCGGGTTTCACATCGCCATGCAGGACGTTCTTCTGGTGGATGTAGGCCAAAGCATCCAGCAACTGCAGCGCGATGGGTTGCAGTTCCTGCCAGGGCAAACCATAGGGGCACTCCAGCAGCAGCCGGTCGAGGGTCACCCCTTGCAGCAGCTCCATGGTGAAAAACGCAATTTTGCTGTGGGTGTCGACCTCAAAGGAAAACACCCGTACCACACGGTCATGTCGCAGGCTGCGAGCCAACGCAAACTCGCCGTACAACAGCACATGCGCGTCGGGGCACTGGGAAATGGACTCGCCCAGCAGCTTAAGTGCCACCCTGGAGCAAGGCTGGCCCAATTGCTCATGCAACAGATCGCGCGCGCGGTACACCACACCCATGCCGCCGCTGCCCAGGACGTGCTCAAGGTGATAACGCCCTGCCAGCAGACGGGATGGTGCGACCGCCAGGTTCAAGGTTGCACCACAACTGCGGTCAGGTCATCTCGCACCGGCCTGCGCAACGCCCCGGCGAATAATTGTTCCACCGCCTGCCGGGGCGTTCTCCCGCTCAACGCCCGTCCCACCTCGACATGGCTGAGGGTCTGATACAGGCCATCGCTGCACAGCAGGAATACATCCCCAGGGCGAGTACTGAGCTCCAATACCTCAAGGTCCAAACGCGAGCGCGCACCAACGGCGCGGGTCAAGGCCCTGGCATCGGGGTGCGCCTGGGCTTGCGCCACGCTGATATGACGCTCGTCCATGAGGCGCCGCAGCAGCGAGTGATCCTTGGACAACTGGTACAAGTTCTGGCCCCGCCATAGATAGCAGCGACTGTCTCCAGCCCAGACACAGGCCGCCCGCCCGTTCTCCAACAGCAAGGCAACCACGGTACTGCCCATCGTCGCGCCATCATTTGTGTCGGGCTCTGTCCACGCGCGCCGCAATCGCTGGTTAACGCCTTGCAAACTTTCCCGAACGGCATTGATCCGTTGATGGAGGTTGCCATGAGCCGGCACTGAAGCCAGGTGGCTGACCACCCAACGACTGGCGACATCACCGTGCCGATAGCCGCCCATTCCGTCCGCCACAGCCCAGCAACCGCCATGCGGGTTGTCCAGAAACGCATCTTCATTACGCAGTCGCGCCTGCCCTCGCTGGGTGCGCCCGGCACTGCGCCAATGGGCGCCGGCCTGGCTCACAGTTGCTCCGGCAATCGAAAGGTGCGCCATGTGTCCATATCAAACGGCCCTGGCGTGCGCTGGCTGGTCAGCAGGTAATTGGCGCGCAGACCGGCGAGGTCTGCCTTGAAAATCTGCATATTTGCACCACTTGCGGGTTCTTTCTGCAGCAGATCGAAAAACCGGAACAGCGACCAGGCGCCTGCGTTTTTCTCGATGCCCAACGGGCGCTGCTCCGTACCTCTGTCCAGCACAAGGCTGCTGCGCCCATTCTCTGCCTCGGTGGGCCAATGAAACGGCATGGGCGTGATCGGGCCGTGCCGATATTCCAACTGCTGGTCGCCAAACCGCAGTACGGCTCGGCTGACCGATTGGTCCAGGCTGTAGGGCGCCAAGGTAAATCGCACAGATAACTCCCCCGAGTCCTCGCTGAAAAAGCCGCGGCGGATTACCTGGGTTTTCGTCAGTTGGTCCAGCAGCGAGCGCGAAACCGGCAAACTCTGGCCATCCAACCCACGCAACCTGTAGCGGCTGCCATCGGCGCTGATGAAAGGCCGAAGATATCCCTCATAAAAACGTGCCATTACCCCCTGCGGCTTGAAGAACTCCTGAAAATCATGCAGCGCAACATCACTGCTTGCATGGGCATTGAATGGATAACGTCGGCGAAGGGCCTTGGCATAAAGGCTATGTACGTCGCTTTGATACCGTTGATTGACATGCACATACGCCTGCTCCAGCAAATGCCGCCAACTGTCGTCGGCCACGCCCTCGAACCAACCGGCAAGCGGCAGCGGCAGACGCGCAGCAGCATCACGCAAATTGCCCAGTACATCCTGCTGCCCCTCCATACGCTGTCGAGCCCGCAGGAAGGCCGCCTGTTCTGGCGCACTGTCACGGTTCAATGCCGTGAGTTGCAGGTGCAGCTCACCGAGCAAACGCAACGCCTGGGCCAGCTCTGCGCCGGGGTTGTGCTGCTCATCGAGCAACTGATGCAAGGGTTCAAACCGCTGCTGCAATGCCCGCCGTGGCGCATCGTCAAAAACCGACTGCCCATCCGTCAACGTCGCCTTGGCCAGCCCTGCCAGCTCTCCCGAATGCTGGGACACCTTATCCAGCAGCACATGGCCTGGCAGCAAACGAGTGTTTTCCCGCAACTGCTGCAATAGCCGAATCAAGGGGGACTGTGCCGAGGTCAGGCTCATGAGCTGGTCGGCATCCTGGCGCAGGCTGTCGGTCTGTTGCAGCCTGACTCGTCCGAGTACGTCGCTCCAGGCATCGGCATACTCACTGAAGTAGCGTTCCTGCAGTTCTGCCATCAACCGCCGCAGATCCTGTGGCCCCAGGTCGGTGCCCTGCCCCAGCACCCAATTATCCTGAGCGATGGCATTGACCAGCCTCGGGCCCTGCGCCTCAAAGTACTGCACATATCTTTTTGTATAGAAACCGGGAACAGGCGGGTCGATCGTGGCAAATACCTTACCCTCGGCCAGGCGCAACGGTTCCAGGTTGCGCGCTTGTTCGCGCAATACTCGATACACGCCATCGGCCAAAGACTCCCCTCTCAGCACTTCGCGGGCCTGGGCCACTCGTTCATCGTTGAGCGGTGTGACAAACGGCCGTTCAAGCAGCCGCGCCAAGTGCTCCCCCAGACGCTTCTGCGTGGGCATATCCCCGGCAAAACGCACCGACCAAAGGCCTGTCACATGCTGTGCCAGCCAGGTGGCGTCACGGCGCTCGCGCAGATTGAGCATCAAATACGCACGCAGGTTATCCAATAACCGTTCGCGGTCCCCCAGGCTTGCGTCTATCTGTTCTTCAAGCTGCGCGGTTATCCAGGCCAGCAGTTGCTGTTGCAGCGCCTGCTCATAAGCCTGGTCTACCCAGGGACGACTCACCTCGCCCTGATACAGGCCGAGGCGCTCGACCAAGCGCACATCCTGCGCCGCCGGAAACACCCGGGTCGCCGCCAACCGCGCATCCAACAGCCCCAACAACGCCGGGCTTTCATCGTTTTGAGCCCCTGTGGCCGGCATCGTCTGGGCGACCAATGCCGCCAGTTGGACCAGGCGTAGCTGGTTGACGCTGTAGCTGTACATCCACAGGCCACCGACACCGCCAAGAATCAGCGCGACTGTCATCGCTTGCAGGCCCTGGCGCTGACGGATGCGCCGCTGCTCCTGGGCTTGCAGGCTGGCAAGACCGGCTTCGGCAAAGATCACCTGGCTGAACAGCCCCCTCACAAAACGTGCATGCCTGTCATCGGCACAGGTCAGGAAGAACCCTCGCAAACCATTGATGGGTTGGTAGCGATGAGCAGAAAAGGCCATTTCAGCGAACAGGCTTACGCGCTCACCGACGCGTGCCGCCTGTTGGGGAAACTCCAGGATCTGACCACGACGTTCAACGTTGCCCTCCTGGTGCAGTCGCGCAATCAGCTCACCGTTCAAACGCTGCAACAATCCCTCGACGGCCTCGTGCACCTGAGTAATTTCAGCCATGCCGCTGCCGACGTCCAGTGGCTGCCCCAGCGGACTGTCGGCACTTTCCCCATGGGGTGAATCAAAGAACTCAGCGAATCCCGGCAATCGATCAGCCTGGGTCAACACCAGATAGATCGGCACATCCACATGTAGCGTTTGCCGGATCTCCTGCAAGCGCGCGTGCACACGACGGGCATGGTGATCCAGGTCGTACTCGCTGGTGTTGAGCAACGTGTCTACCGACAGCGCCACCACCACGCCGTTGAGCGGGCGCACCCGGCGGCGCCACCTGAGGAGATTCAGCAGGGTGGCCCAGCCTGCGGCATCCACTGCACTGTCAGGTTGGGTCAGATAGCGCCCCGGGGTGTCGACGAGTACGCCTTCGTCGGCGAAATACCACTCGCAATGAGCACTGCTGCTCGTCGGTCGCCTGTCAGCGTGTTCAGGCGATAACTGCAAGCCGGCTGCCGCCAGCAGCTGCGTCTTGCCACTGCCCGGCTCACCAATCAACAGGTACCAGGGCAACTCATGGCGCCAACGCGCGCTGCGCTCTCCATAACGGCTGGAGGTTTTCAGCAGGTGAACCGCATCCTTGAACCGAGTGCGTACGCAGCGGTATTCGTTCTCCACACGTGTCGACGGCTGCTGGCGGGGCTGGCGCTCAGACCGTGGACGCCGGGCGGCACGACCACCGCCGGCAAGGACCATCACCAACCCCCAAAGCAGAAACACGACACTGATGGTGACCAGGCGAGCCGTCGCACCCTGCCAAACAGGCTGATCATTCACCGCCAGCAGCGGCCCCCAAAACCACACCACTGCAGCACACGAAAGCGCCAGCAACAGGCTCCAAACCCAAGTCCGGCCCAGCACGGCGCCCACACCCTTGAAGAATGCGCTCATTCTTTGCTCCCTGCGTTTACAAGGACGTGCGGATCAAATCCGACGCCGAAAATTGAAGCGGTTGCAGCGCGTTCGCGCGCTCCTTGCTCAGCACCCAGGCAAATCCTGTGTACATTGCCAGCAAGCAAACCAGGGTGAAGATGACCAACCAGGTAACGGGAACAACGCACA
Organism: Pseudomonas sp. W15Feb34; assembly: GCF_023127765.1. Lineage (NCBI taxonomy): Bacteria > Pseudomonadati > Pseudomonadota > Gammaproteobacteria > Pseudomonadales > Pseudomonadaceae > Pseudomonas > Pseudomonas sp. W15Feb34. The sequence continues at coordinate 50,825 of NZ_SPKN01000033.1, read as the reverse complement.
ACCCCGTACGCCGGCTCGCCCCGTGCATCGCGGGCACGGTTGGCGCCGGCGACGGCTCCCCGCGTACGTGCCGGATCTGGCGATACAAGGCATCGCGAACACCCTCCAGTTGCGACATGCCGCGCTCCATCACTCGGTATTTGCCCTCGAACCCCAGGGATAGGCACAGGTAAAGCAGCTCCAGCATCGGCAGGTTCTTCACCGGGTCGCGTGATAGACGCTCCAGCAGTTGGAAAACTTTTTCGCCCCCGAAGGTTTCGTTATGAAAGCGGCTCAACAGGCTAACCTTCGACCATTCACTCTGTGCCCCCCACGCCGTAGTAACAACCGCCTCATCGATCACACTGCACAACACATAACGCGCCGACATGACTTGGCTGCTTTCAACACCGCCCTGCAAGGCGCGGGTTTCGAATTGAGTCACCGTCAATGACAATCGGTCGTTGAGCGTGCCCAGGTCTTCGCGACCAGAGCAGACCCTGAGCGCCACGATCTCGGACAACACAGCCCAAGCCGCAGCCACCAGCGGGTTGAGCCCAGCCTTGAAGCTCGACGCATCGAGCATACGGCCGGCATAGATCATGCGATCTTCCAGCTGCTCATAGCGTGGCGGCGATGGGAAGTCCGTCAATGCCCCCTGTGCAGGCCCATGACCCTCGCGGTCGAGCAGGACGGTTCTTTCATCCTGTGTGTACTCACTGTCCATGGCATTCAATTCCTGATGGCCCAAAAGTTGAGTTCAAGCCCGGCGAAGTCACCGCCTACGTGGAACGCGAAACCGCCCGACTGCTGCAATTGCGCGATCTCGGGGGCACTCATATCGAGGATGAAGTAGGTCTTGCCGGCATGAAACGGAATCTGCCGCGGCGCCACTGGCAGCGGCTTGACCTTGATACCGGCCAGGTGCAGGTTGACCAACTCACGTATGCGCTCTACCGGCCCGACTTTCAGGTGTGCCGGCAGGCGCTGGCGCAGTTCCTCTGCCTCACACTGCGCGGTGGCTGCCAGGATGAACGTGGCCGTGCCGAGCAATTTCAACTCGTTGACCGGGCAGACCAGAACGCCGTACTGGCGTGGTTGCAATGTCAATTCGATCGCATGTTGCTCAAGCACCACCGACAGGACGGCGCGTAGGCGCTCCATCAACCCACGAAAACTGGCGCCCTGGTCGCTGTGTCGATAATGCACGTCCAGCTGCGCGCGTTTACTGTCACAGGCGAACGTTGATAGCTCGCCGAGCATCGACACCAACAGGCGGAACAGCGCTTCGGGTCGAACCTGGGCCTGGCTCAGGCAGTGCCGCAGCGCAAGTTCGGTACGATTGATCACCTGCAGCATCAGGAAATCACCGAGTTGTGTGCTTGCAGCCGTGCTCTCGCCACGAATGCGCGCCGCGATGGCATCGCCGCGGCTGGCAAGCAGACCGACGACTTCGTTAAGGCACGACGCCAAGTAGCCATGCTCCTGCACGAAAATGAAGGTCGGGATGAACGCGGTATCCAGGCTCACGCCCCCTTCACCGCTGACGTCCAGTACCTGGGCAACCTTGAGTTTGACGAAGCTCTGATCACCCGCCTGCTCGCCCAATACAAGGCGTAAGTCGGGCCGTGCGCAGCTGATTCGGCAACGCGCATCTACACCCAGGTTGGAGTCTCCCACTTCCACTTCGCATCGCAGGTAACGCGCCAGAACATCGCTCTGTTCAGGCTGGCGGACCTCAAGGTGATTGCCGCTGGCCAGGGGCAGTGCCAGGTAAATGCCCTGCCTGCCCGCATCAGTTGGCACCTGCAACACCAGCGGTTCCATAGCGGCACTCAAATCAAACAAGCTACCGTCCGGCAAGACGCCACTCGCCTGGTTGACCACCAGCTTGCCCAGCTTTAGGTATTGCTCATTCAATTCCAGCGTAAGGAAGCCCCAGGCATCACTGCCCAACAGGCGCGTCTGGTTGAGTTGCTGCTGGTAATAGCGGTCGTTGTGCTGCAAGTGCTGTGGCCGCAGCAACATGCCTTCTTGCCAGATCACTTTATGAACAGGCATCTCAGCGCACCTCCATCCCGGCGAGCGAGTCGACGACGCGTATACCGTCCTGGTCCAGCACCAGATCGGCACGGTTGCGCTGGTGCATAGTCACGGGGATCAACTGCCGCCATTGAACGTGCGGCAAGTCTCGGTAAGCCGCCAACACCCCTACAAAACGACTGTCGGGACCGATACGGAGTTTGAGCGCCAGGTGGTCACCTGGACGCAGCTCGACTTCCTCACTGCTTACCCAGTCCTTTGCCAGCAATTGCTGCGCCTTGTCATACAGGCTGAAGAAGTCGGCATGTTCGAAGGCTACGCCATGGCGCAGTTCGATCAACTGCACCACCACGGGAGAGGGGCGACCGTGCAGGTCAGGGTTGACGTGCTCGTTGGCGGTCAACACAACGTCCAGCTTGGTCAGCGTGGAAAAAGGCGATACGGCGCTGCAACCCGCCAAGAAACCAAACAAAAGCAACACCAAAGCACGGGTAGCTCGATACATGAATATCATCCTGAAAAATCAATGTGCAGGGAGGAGATCAGGCGCACCTGTTCTTCATAGGCCGTGGCGAAATCTCCGTTCAACGGGCGATCGTTCAACGGCCCTTGCGCCACCAAACGCTGGTAGTGACGCTGGTAAGCACGCCAACGCGCGCCATCGGTGAAAAATCGTGGCGGCTTGCCCTGAGATTCAAAGCACCAGGCCAAATGGTTCGGCTCGAAGGCCGTGTACACCTTGTTCACGGTGCTGCGACAGGCAGCCTGCAGCGCGACCTGATGCACCTGCAGCTCCCGATGAGCCTGACCAATGGCCCGCGAGGCGGGCATTTGGCCCAAAGCCCCTGTATCCAGCAGTGCGGATAACGCCGCGTTGGTGTCGCTGAACATTTTCAAGGGGTTCTGGGCTGCGCCCTGACTGTCGAACGACGACCTCCCCCATTCGTGATGCAACTCTTCACGCGTGCGCAGGGCTTGTTGCAGCCCCTGGATCGTCAAGCGAAACAAGCCCGCCACCTTGATCGCCAACACCTCCCTGGCCGCTGGATCGAGTGCGTCGAGCCCCACGCCCAAGGCCGCCGCGAACTGTGACCAGAACACTTCATCAGTCGAGGGTGCCATTGCACTAACGTGCACCGCAGCAACCTCTACCCCGGGCTCTGCCCGGCGCGGGAATGTCACATGCTCCCTATCGGTCCCGTGGCGTTCGGCCCACACCCCTTGCTCATCAACGGCCTCGCTCAATGCTGCCAGGTCATCCGAGATGGCCTGCTGCTGGTGCTCCAGGTCCAGCGCGTGCAGAGGGTCCAGGGACAGGAAGGCATCATCGGGAATCGGTACTGCCGCACTGGCACGCAGCTCGCCGCAAGGTCGTGCGGGTTGCAACAAACGCGCACGTAGCACCAACGCCCCAAGTTCGAATACATCGCCATCATTGATCAATCGCGCCTGCCCCTTGCGCAGGCGTTCAGCACTGCCTGCCACGCCAATACCGTTGCGGCTGATATCAGTCAGGAAATAGCGTCCCTCACGGTAACCGACTAATCCATGGTGACTGGAGAGCACGCGGCTGGGGTCGGGTATCACCCAGTCACATCCGGGGCCGCGGCCAATCACGCCGCCCACTGCGTCAAATACTTTGTGGGCCGAGGGTTCGGCGCTGGCGCTGTCGACCGTACAGACCTCAAACACAAGCTGCATCGTCATGATCCCTCTATTCATCGGCCACGAATAATTGCCTGTGGGTCACCCAGAGGACGGTACTCGGCATCATCGAACACGTAGTTGGCGTTACAGCCACCCAGCAAACACAACACAAGCAACACGGCGTGCCATGGACGGTCAGGCATCAGGTTTCTCCCACAGTAAAAATCAAGTGCACCATTAGCATTTCTCCCTGGCATCGCCGACGGGGATATTCAAGCGTGCAAGACGGTAAAGCAGCGTGCGTCGGGCAACCCCTAGCTCCCGCGCGGTACGGGTGCGATTGCCATGGTTCTTGTGCAAGCAATCGAGCAGGAACACTCGCTCTACTCGTTCCATGCGCTGGCGCAGCGTCACATCGTCGCTCGCGGCCGGCGCCGCAGTCGGTGGCAGCGCCAGGTGCTCCGGCAAGATCACGCCGGCGTCACACAACAACACGGCACGCTCAACCATGCATTTAAGCTCGCGTACGTTGCCGGGAAAGGCGTGGCCGGACAGTTGATCAAGGGCCAGGGTGGACCAACCCACGGGTGACCTCTCCAGCGCCGCGCACGCCTCGTCAGTGAAATAGCGCGCCAGTTGCAGCAGGTCGCCGTCTCGCTCGCGCAGGGCCGGTAACGTGATCGGAAACTGCACGAGCCGGTAATAGAGGTCTTCGCGAAAGCGCCCCTCGGCGACCATCGCAGCGAGGTCGCGATGAGTGGCCGCAATGATCCGCACGTCGACCTTATGCGCCGCGCTGGCACCCAGCGGCCGGACCTCGCCCTCCTGCAAGGCCCGCAGCAATTTGGCTTGCAGTGCCAGCGGCATGTCGCCGATTTCATCCAGCAGCAATGTACCGCCGTGCGCGGCATCAAACAGACCCGCATGATTGCGCTCGGCCCCCGTGAACGCACCTTTGCGATAACCGAAGAGCTCGCTCTCAAGCAGCCCTTCAGGGAACGCTGCGCAGTTCTGCACGACGAAGGCTTTCTCCCGGCGCGGGCCGGCCGCATGAATGGCCCGAGCTACCACTTCCTTGCCGGTACCGGTCTCGCCGCACAGCAGTACGGTATACGGGGTATGCAGGACTTTACTGATCAAATGGCACGTCTGTTTCATCGCCGCACTGGAGCCAATCAATCCGTACTCCCTGGCCAATGGCTTGTTGCACCTGAGCCTTGAATCAACGTTGGGCTGCATACTGCGCAGTACCAGCAGCTGGTTCACGGCGAAGCTGCCCAACTGCGCCAGGGAGGTGGCGTAGCCTTGCAACTGGCCCGGCTGTTGCCGAGCGCACAGCAGCACACCGGCGACCCGCTCACCACGATTGAGCAACGGCACGCTCAACAGCGCCCGCCAGGGCTTCACCGGTACGGGCAGGAAATTAACGTCATGGCAACTGCTCTGCACATCTTCCAGGCTCAGGACAGCACCTTGGCTCAAGGTATGGTTCAACAATGGTGGATGGTGCAGATCAGCATCTGCGACCGCGACGACCATCGATGCCGCCTCGGACAAATGTTGGGCAATCAGTTCAAGGCGACCGGTCACTTCATTGAGCAGGTAAAACTGGCTGAGTTCGCACTGGCTCAGTTGTGCCACACCGGCGACGAGCGCGTCAGGCAGCGCCTGTTCATCACGGCACAACGCCAGGTGTGTAAAGCAGGCGGCCAGCGCATTGGCGTATACCAGTGGGTCGGACAATTCGCCTGGCAGGTCCACATTCATCATGATCATCAACCCCTGTTAAAATTGCCGGCAAGCGTAACCACGCCGTCGGCCTGTTCATGCGCCAGCCAGGTGGTCCAGCCCAGGCGGCAAAGCGTGTTTTCGCCGATGTGCAACGGCCTGACCTCGCCCGGCGCCAACGTCAGGCGCAGGTCGTATTCCAGAGGGTCGCGCAGGGTCAGTCGCACCAGCGCGCACAGCCGCTGGTACGCCTCAGCGATAGGCAGAAAATCATGGAAACGCTGCCAACCCAGCGCCAGAAGATGCACCCTGAACTTGCCGCCGCGGTCAGCGATGCGATGCCCCAGGACAAGGTCCTGGCCAAGGGCACTGTTGGCCCGCCCCAGATGATTGCATTGCAACTGGCTGACCTCGACCGTGCGCTCCATCCATTGCTCGATAAACAACGCGTCGTGCTTGAAGTAGTAACGCAGGACAGCCTCGATCAGCGCAGCCGAGTGCACTCGCAAACTCAGCAGGCCCAGATAAGGCAGCAGGCGCTTGCAATCAAGCTGCGAAGCACTGCGAATTGCGCTGTCGCCCAGCCCCATCAAGGCAAACATCTGCTCGGAAAACCTGTCGTTAGCACCTGCCCGGAAACACGCCCGATAACGGTATTTGCGCCAGATCGGCAACATCAAGCGCTGCAGGCGATGATGGAACAGATCAAGCAAATCTCGAGTCGGGTTGCCGCCCGAGCGCTCGGCAAACGCTTGCTCGGCGTAAAACGCAGGTAGCGGCGAGCCAGCACCGAATAACCCCAATACGTTGAGACGCAAGCGAGCGCGCAAGGCCCCGTGCTCGCTGAAAAACTCCACACGGTCGATATCGTGCGCGGCAAACCCAAAACCGGGGTTGGCCTGGAACTCCAATTGGTCATACAGCGCCTCGTCATCCAGCAGCGGATGGGCCTCGCGCAGTCGTTCGATGACCTGCACAATCGCCTGAAATAGCGTGTACTCACGAATCACACGGCAAAGTTGAGTCAAAACAGCGGTTGCTGCCCCATCCGGGATGGCCATAGGTACACGTCTCCTTGTGTGCTGATGACCCGCAACTCGTGATACGAATTGAGGCTTGCATAGAGCGCAAAGAACTGATTGAGAACAGAGGCGAATACAAACAGATCGCCCTGACCGACAAAGCCCTGGGAATCAACCGTCAGCTCGACCTGCAAGCCTCGAACAGGCAGACCGCGGTGCAGACGGTCCACTGCCTCATGGCGAATGGAGCGCAAAGCGCTCAACCTTTTCTGACTTACCTTCAGCGCCTGTCGATCGTGATAGCGCGGCAAGTCGTAGGTTTGGAGTATCACTTTCAAGGCATTGATATCGGTCAACGACAGATAGTTGACCGACATATTGCTGATGATCTTCCACAAAAAATCCTGGTCCAGTGGCGGCGCAAAGCTCGCTGTGGGTGTGGTGATGTTGCAAAACCCCAATGACTCCGGGGTCTGTTCCCCGGGCAGGGTGATTTCGCCTGCACGAAGTTGGCGCGGCAGGTTGCAATTGGTACAGGTCAGTTCGACCGACAGGGTTTCCTGGCCCTGTTCGCGGCGGCTGGGGAATCCCATCCAGGTATCAAGCCCGCCATGCTGTACCGACGAACGCTGGCGAATGCTGTAACTGGAGGGTGCCGCCGAAGCCTCGTGATCGCAGTCATGTTCAAACGACTCGAACGGCACATAGGTCTGGTAGCCCAACCCGCCGGGGCGCCACCCGGTGACCTGGTCCACGGAAAACACACTGGCATTGCCCGGCGTATATTCCCCAGGTACCAACAGGTACTCATCCTGTTTACCGTCCAGGCGAATGGGGATCGCATCCTGTTTGAACAGGTTGACGATGGGCGTGCAATACAGCTTCACGTTGTCCAGGGTTGGACGCAGGGGATCACGGCCCTGGGTGTGAAGTTCGAAGCGCATCACCATGCCATGCGCCTCCCGTAGCAGCTCGTCAGGCAGCGTGTGCACCACGTTCAGCCCTTCGACGTCGACAAACAGGTATTTCTCGGGAAAAGCGAAGTACTCCTGCAGATGCCGATAACCATCGAAGGTGTTCTGCGGATAAGGAATCAGCGCCTGCTCCGGGGAAAACCCCACTGGCTGGACCTGGCCGGCACTGAGGCGCAGCGTTACAGGTTGCCCGTCGCGGGTCCTCACCGGTACACCCTCGTGATCCAGCAGCGACAGGCAGATACTGTCGACATGGCGCAACAGGCTGAGGTACAGGCCCTGACTGATGTAGTGGTCGCCAGCCAAGTGCAGCCTCAGCGAATCAAATGCCAACTCACTGAAGTTACCTTGGGTACTCATGGTCAGTTGCAACTCCAGCCAGGCTCCCTCGCCCTGGCAGCGGTATTCCAGGCCACTGAGTTGCAGGGGCATGATGTCGGTGGCATAGCATGTGCGGAACCGGCAACGCTCACCCTTGATGGGAGCGCTTTCCACGGCGGTGTCCCGGGCCACTCGAACACTGGGGCCGGCACGTTTCAAGGGGTCGAATTGCAGGATGCTGAAGGCCGGTGTTGGCCGCATGTAATGGGGCCATAACAAGTGCATCAACGAATGCGTCAGCTCCGGCAGTTCGTCATCCAGCTTTTGTCGCAGGCGAGCGGTCAGAAATGCAACCCCCTCCAGTAAACGCTCGACATCCGGGTCCTGGCCGGCCTCAGCAAGAAACGGCGCCAGAGCTGGATTGCGCTCGGAAAAACGCCGCCCTTGTTGGCGCAGCGCGCTGAGTTCACTTTGAAAGTAGCGGTTAAACGTCATGGACGAAAACCTCTACCCGCCCGGCTTGCGCAAGACGGGCCTGAAACACGACCGGTTGCAGGACGCCGTCGATAACTCGCTCAGCTTCAATTGCAAATGCCAGGACCAGGGACCCACGCACATCGGGCAACAGCCTGACATGCACATTCGCCAGTCGCGGTTCGTAGGCCTGGATAAAACGCTCGATATGCAGCCGCGACTGAGTCAATGATTCATGCAGGCTCAGTCGCATGTCGTTGAGATCAGGCAAACCATAATCAGCCAGTGTCTGGACACTGCCCGCACGTGTGCTGAGCATTTTCCCCAGATGTGCGGCGATGGACGCCACAGGACACCCTCGAGTCGATGCACCGTATTCAAGACGCTCGAAAAGGCTGTTGTGCTGAATCATGCCCTGGCCTCTGCTCATTCTTTATCGAGCTTGCCAACCAGGGACAAGGTGAAGTCTGCCCCCATGTACTTGAAATGCGGGCGCACTGTCACGTTGACGCGGTACCAGCCTGGCTCGCCCTCGACATCACTGACGACGATGCGCGCGGCACGCAGTGGGCGCCGTCCACGCACTTCGGCGCTGGGGTTTTCCTGGTCCGCCACATATTGGCGAACCCACTTGTTGAGTTCCTGCTCAAGGTCCGTGCGCTCTTTCCAAGCGCCCAACTGTTCGCGTTGCAGAACCTTGAGGTAATGGGCCAGGCGGTTGACCACCATCATGTAGGGCAATTGGGTGCCCAAGCGGTAATTCAGTTCTGCCGCCCTGCCTTCTTCACTGATGCCAAAGGATTTGGGCTTTTGCACGGAGCTGGCGGAAAAGAACGCTGCATTGTCGCTGCCCTTGCGCATGGTCAAGGCGATGAACCCTTCTTGCGCCAGCTCGTATTCGCGCCGATCCGATACCAGCACTTCGGTAGGGATCTTGGTTTCAATCTCGCCCATGCTCTGGAAGTGATGCAGTGGGAGGTCCTCGACGGCCCCGCCGCTTTGCGGCCCGATGATATTCGGGCACCAGCGAAAGCGAGCGAAACTGTCTGTCAGGCGTGTGGCAAAGGCATAGGCGGTATTGCCCCACAGGTAATGCTCGTGGCTGTTAACCACGTTTTCCTGATACGCAAAGGTCTTGACTGGGCACTCAAGGGGGTCATACGGGGTGCGCAACAGAAAGCGCGGGACAGTAAGGCCAATGTAACGGGCGTCTTCGCTCTGGCGAAAGCTTTGCCATTTGGCAAACTGCGGCCCTTCGAAATGATCCCGCAGGTCTTTCAGGTCGGGCAGCCCGGTGAAGCTTTCCAAGCCAAAGAAACTCGGCCCCGCCGCAGCAATAAAGGGGGCGTGAGCCATGCTGGCGACGCTGGAGGCGTATTGCATCAGCTTTACATCGGGCGCACTGGGCGAGAGAAAATAATTGGCAATGATCGCACCCACCGGCTGCCCACCGAACTGACCGTATTCAGCGCTGTAAACATGCTTGTAAAGCCCGGACTGAGTGATTTCCGAGGAATCCTCGAAATCATCCAGCAGGTCTTCGCGTGAGACATTCAACAGCTCGATCTTGATGTTCTCGCGAAAATTGGTGCGGTCGACCAGCAACTGCAACCCCCGCCAGGAAGCTTCCAGCGCCTGGAAGTCGGGATGGTGCAGGATCTCATCCATTTGCTGGCTGAGCTTGGTATCGATTTCGGCGATCATCCGGTCGACCAGGCGTTTCTTTACCGGTTCGTCACGGTTGTGTGGCTTGAGCAGCTCCGCGATAAACGCCGATACGCCGCGCTTGGCGATGCCGTAAGCCTCGTCGTCGGCGCTCAGCAATGTCTGGGCGGTGATGTTGTCGAGGATGCTGCAGGTGTGGATAGTCTGTACCGATTGCAGCTCGTGTTGAATCGTGGTCATGGTATCAGTGTCCTTTTACTGAAAATGTCAGGCGTCTGGGCTGGGCAGCCCAAGCTCGGCCAGAACTCGTGCGCGGGAATCACCATGGGTCAATGCCTGCTCGATCGCCTTGCGAAAGCTTGGGGTGTTGCCCAATGGTCCCTTGAGCGCCACCAGTGCTTCACGCAGTGCCATCAGCTTTTGCAACTCCGGGATCTGCTCGACAAGATTCGCGGGATTGAAGTCTTTCATCGCGTTGATGCGAACCTGGATCGCCAGTTCTTCCACGTCGGCTTGATCCTGGAGGCGATTGGGTACGTTCAGCGTCAGGCTCACTGCTTGCTTGGCCAACACCTCGTCGAGGGTGTGCTTGTCGATACCGATGGGCTTGCGATCTTCCAGCTTGCGCAGGTCCGCACGTTGGGAAAAGTCTCCCAGCACCAGCAGCTTCAACGGCAGTTCGACTTCTTCCTGAGCACCGCCGAGGGCGGGTTTGAAGGTGATATTGATACGTTCCTTGGGGGCTACCGAACCGTCTTTGGCCATGGTGCTTTTCCTTTTATTTGATGAGGCACTATTGAAGTACTGCTTCCAGGTCGAAATGACACAACCGGCGATGCAGGGCATCCTTGCCGTCGCGTATGGCTTGGCTTTGAGGTAGCAGGTCGTAGCAGCGGTACAGGAGCTGAGCGACTTGCAGGGCCAACGCCGGCTCCCAACTTTCCAGGCCCGTGCGCTGTAATTGAAGATCGAGTTGCTCCAGCTGGATCCTGGCCAGCTCGTGTTTGCCGGCCGCCATGCACAGCCTGGCCAGCGCCAGGCGCCAATGAAAACGGCAGCGATCACTGACCGCGCCCTGCAAGCCTTGCTTGATCACACCCACCGCGGCTTTGAGCCCGTCCTTGCGCAGACAAGGCATTACCGCGTCCAACGCCGCGTCCCAGGGTTGGGTCGTCAGGTCGGTCACGACTTCACTGGGCGCAGGCTTGCGCACATGGCGCATCACGTGCAGCGCAATCCACTCGGCTGTCGCAGTGTCGGCAAAGGGGGTGCCGTCGTCGAAGCGGTACTCCGTCAGGTTTGGCAGGCGCTGCAGCAGCAGCGCGAAATGTATCTCCAGTTCGGCCATGGCCAGGTCCGCGTGCAAGCCGTCCAGACACTCCCAGGCCATGCGCAAACCATCGAACCAGAACAACGCACCGGCCAGACTGACTTCCAGTTCGAACAGCACATCGGCGTAATGGCCTTGGCTCAAGCGCTCCTGATAACGCTTGAGCTTGTCGGCGGCCAATGGGCGCAGCGCGGTTATGCGCTCACTGTTGGCGTCGGGGTAGTTGACGAGCATCAGCCACGCCAAGGTTCGGGCCAGGCGCAAAGCCCGCAGGTCGGTGGCGTTCTGACGCAACCACCAGGCGCATAAAGGCCGGGCCTGTTCCTGTAATGAGCGCAGTAATTTGTGCGCCTCTTTTTCGCTGTTGACCGATTGCTCGGGGGTGGGCAACTGGACCGCCGCTTGCCTCACGCCGGGAATAGCACCCGCGCGCCCATCAGCTTCTGGCGCCCCTTGCGCGGCATCGGCCAGGCGCTCCGCCAATTGCCGTCGAATCGGCAGCAGCACGGGAGCATCACTCCCCAGATGTTGGGCCCATAGTTGGTCCAGATGTTCGAGGTGTTCCAGCAACGCTTGAAATAAAGGCTGTTGATCATTGAGCGAGATTTTTTTTGCAAACGCTTGCTCAAGGCGCGACACCAACCAGCCAAACGCTGCAACGCGGGTACGCAGTTTGCCAGGGTAGACGTGCACCCAATGGTGCTCGCAGAGCTCACGCAGCACACCGAGGCCGGCCAGCAATCCAGCCAATGAATCACGCTGATACAAGGCCCAGGTCAACCAGCAGGCGACACGCAGATCCTTGGAGTGCTCACGCAGCAGGCATTCGCTGATTTCGCTGACCCGCTGCCAATCCGGCAGCCCATTGCCATGAACCGACTGCGCTTTGCCAAGTTCGCCTTCCAGCGCTTCGAACTCGTTGGAAAAGCGCATATCAATGCCCACGAAACTACCTGGCGAACAGGCTGCTCGTGCAAGTAGCAAATAATAGGCATACAGTTCTTTTGAATGACTCATTTTCGGCCGCACACAACCATCCAAGGCAAAATAGGCAAACTTAACGCCATTGAAGTACGTATCAGAGAGCCCTTAAGTTCCGTTCAAACATATCGAGACACAAGAACCTTAGCCATGCATAAAGCAATGAGCAAGCGACGGACCAAAACTTAAGAAACATCCTACGCACCGCTATAATCTTGGCCTGCGCAGCTATTTGCGCACACATTCGAGTAACAACAACTCTGTTAGCTCGGCCGGCCGTGTACTTCACCCTAAAAACACGTGAGCAACTAAGTGCGCATCGATGCGCAACTTTTATAACTAAAAACAGCCCATAGCCCGGAATAAAAACCCAATACGCAGCACACCAAACAGTGCTCGCCCTTATTTCATTGAACTTCACACTTTCAGGCACGCTTCTTGTTATAGGTTATAGGCACCTACCCGTTCAGCCATTTCGCTGTTCGGCAAAACCTACTCAACCCGGCAAGGAAACCAATCATGCCAACACCCGCGTACCTCTCCATCACCGGAGTCAAACAAGGTTTGATCACGGCAGGCACATTTACTCAGGACTCGGTAGGCAACATTTATCAGGAAGGTCATGAGGATCAGATACTGGTCCAGGCATTTGCCCATCAGGTGATCATTCCTCGCGATCCGCAATCGGGCCAGCCGACAGGTCAGCGCGTGCACAAGCCGCTGATGATCAGCAAGGTTTTCGATAAATCGTCACCGTTGCTGTTCAGCGCCCTGACCAGCGGTGAAGAAGTCTCCTGCCGCCTCGAATGGCTGCGCACCTCGTCCGCCGGAACCCAGGAGCACTACTTCACCATTGAACTGGAGGGTGCGACTATCGTGGACATCCAGTCACGCATGCCCAACTGCCAGGACCCCGACAACGCCCACTTCACTCATCTGGAGGATGTGCACTTCACCTATCGCAAGATCATCTGGACTCACGAAGTGGCCGGAACTTCCGGCTCGGACGACTGGCGCAGCCCAGTGGCCGGCTAACCACGGCTAGAGCGGGAACAGCTGCCAGGGAAGGCGCCGTTCCTGCTGGCCGGTTACACCATCGCCAATGGGTGCTTACGCTTGGGCGCTGCGAACACACGATCGATAGCGTCCAGGTCATGTTCATCCAACACCAGCTTCGCAGCTGCGGCGTTGAGTCGGATGTGTTCAGGTGTGACCGCCTTGGGGATTGCGATGACACCCTCCTGACGCAGGACCCACGCCAGCGATACCTGGGCCGGTGTGACCTCATGGCGACGTGCGATCTGCTTGAGGGTCGGGCTCGACAGCAGCTCACCACCCTGGGCGATGGGACAATAAGCCATCAGTGGTAAATGATGCTGTTGCCACCATGGCAACAGGTCGAACTCGATCCCGCGCTCTTCAATGTTGTAGAGCACTTGATTGGTCGCACATGCAGGGGATGCGAGCTCCTGCAGGTCTGCCACATCGAAGTTGGAAACACCCCAGCGGCCGATTTTGCCGGCCTCGCGCAAACGCTCGAACGCTTCGACAGTTTCTTCAAGTGGGTACTGGCCGCGCCAGTGCAACAGATACAAATCAATGTAATCGGTGCCAAGGCGCTGAAGGCTGGCTTCGCAGGCGCGAGGCCCCCCCTTTTGGCTGGCGTTATGCGGATAGACCTTGCTGACCAGAAATACCTGGTCGCGCTTGCCACGAATCGCCTCTGCGACCACCTCTTCGGCACCGCCGTCGCCATACATCTCGGCGGTATCGATGAGCGTCAGGCCCTCATCTATACCCAGTTGCAGCGCAGCAACTTCGGCGCGGCGCCGGCTTGGGTTTTCGCCCATGCGCCAGGTCCCCTGGCCGATGACAGGGACGGGAACACCGGCCAGATCAATGGTACGCATGACAACCTCCTGGTGAGTGTGCTGATTAACAATGTGGCATTGAGCGGACAAAAGGGTTCAATCGCAGTATGGTTGCCCTTTCGCCAGTCGCCAGGAATCACCGGTAATGCTGTTTGTCGTCATGCTCGGGGGCAAGCATCCACGGGCAAAAATCGAAGTACACGATGTAGTGTTCGCCGTGGCGGATACGTTGCAGGCCAGCTACCCGCAATTGCGCGACGCCTGGTTTGGCAGCCCCAAGGGTGTGCACATCGACTCATGGATGGCGGTCGACGGCGTCGACGGCTGGAAAGTTGAACTGAGCCATCTGGCGCCTCATGGCGACGCGCCCCGCCTGTACTTCATCAACCTCGGGGGCTATGAAGCCCATAGTTTCGGCGAGGCCCATCACTACCTGCTGGTAGTCGCTCGTAACAAACAGCAGGCCATGAGCCAGGGCAAGCAGCAGATGCTGCGCCACTGGTCCCAGGCCCACACCGACGGCGTGCTGGATATTGACGACTGCCTGCCGATCGACTTGGTGGACGGCCGTTACATCCACCTGGTGCAGGGGCCGCACCAACCGATCGTGCAGCGCAACGACTACATCGTGTTGCCTTGAACCGCCACGCTGAAAAAGGCAGGACTGAACAACAGCGGAACTTTGCCAGGAAATAACCGCCTGAATCCGGTACGCTCACCGTTTTTTACTCTAGGAGTTATTCCCCATGGCCAAAGCCACCGCCCGTCACATCCTCGTTTCCACTGAAGACAAGTGCAACGAACTCAAGGCCCAAATCGAAGGCGGCGCTGATTTCGCAGAAATCGCCAAAGCCAATTCGTCCTGCCCATCCAGCCGCCAGGGCGGTGATCTGGGTTCGTTCGGCCCGGGCCAAATGGTCAAGGAATTCGACACTGTCGTATTCAGCGCCCCGGTCAATACCGTGCAGGGCCCGGTGAAAACCCAGTTCGGTTATCACCTGCTGGAAGTCACCAGCCGCCAGGATTGATTCAATCGGCGCAGATGCGATAAACAACGGCCCGCCCTTTGGCGGGCCGTTGTGCATGTGATGACTGGCGATGCCCAGGCCGTTAGCGTACAAATCCCTATTCTTCTTAACCCGGCGTTCAAGGCTGATAATGCGATTGGCTTTTTCATCTCTGCTCTGCTCCACCCTGGCCCTGCTGATGGCCAGCACTGCGGCGATCGCGGCCCCGCAAACCTACCTGACGGTTTACGGCGAGCCCGCCAAGTACCCCGCCGGTTTCAGCCACTTCGACTATGCCAACCCCAACGCGCCCAAGGGCGGCAGCCTGCGGCGCTCGGCGCTGGAGGTCGGGCGGTTTGATCATGTGCTGCCGTATATCGACAAAGGTATTGGCGTGTCTCAGGTCGACGGCTGGGTGTATGCGCCCCTGGCGCTGCGCTCGCTGGATGAGCCCTACACCGTTTATGGCCTGGTTGCAGAAAAAATGGAGCGCGCCGACGACGGCCTGTCGCTACGTTTCTACCTCAATCCCAAGGCGCGTTTCGCCGACGGTACCCCGATTACAGCCGAAGACGTGCGCTACAGCTTCGATCTGCTGATGACCCAAGGCAGCCTGCGCTTTCGCACGTTGTTTGCCGACGTCAAGCACGTCGAAGTCGAAGGCGAGCGTCAGGTACGCTTCGACTTCTCCAGCAACGACAACCGCACCCTGCCCCTGGATATCGCCACCTTGCCGGTGTTCCCGGAGCATTGGTGGAAGACCCGCGACTTTGCCAATGGCGGCGGCTACGAAGCCCCGCTGGGCAGCGGCCCGTACAAGGTCAGCAAGATCGACTCCGGCAGCACCATCACCTTTACCCGCGATCCGGATTGGTGGGGCAAGGATTTGCCGGTCAGCCGTGGCCTGTACAACTTCGATCACCTGAGCCTGGAATACTTCGGCGACACCGAAGTGGCGCGCCAGGTGCTGCGCGGCGGCGCCTACGACTTCAACCGTGAATTCTCCGCCACCGGCTATTCCATCGGCTACAACGGCCCGGCGCTGGACGATGGTCGCCTGCAGCGCGCACACCTGGCCAAAGAGATGCCGCAACCGGCCCAAGGCTATGTGTTCAACGTGCAGAAGCCGATTTTCAAAGATCGCCGCGTGCGCCAGGCCTTGGCGATGCTGTGGGATTTCGAATGGGCCAACCGGCAAATGATGCGCAACCTGTACATCCGCCAGCAAAGCTACTTTTCCAACAGCCCGCTGGCGGCCAGCCAATTGCCGACCCAGGAAGAACTGGCGATCCTGGAACCGTTGCGCGGGCAAATCCCGGATGAAGTGTTTACCCAGGTATTCAAGGCCCCGGTCACCGACGGCAGCGGCATGATCCGCGATAAACAACTGCAAGCCCTGGCACTGCTTGAGGACGCTGGCTGGAAACCGGTGGGTGACAAACTCGTCAACGCCCAGGGCGAGCCGCTGGAGTTCACCTTCCTCAACGTCCAGAACGGGCTTGAGCGCCTGTTGCTGCCCTACAAGCGCAACCTGGCGCAGATCGGCATCACCCTCAATATCCGCCGCATCGACTCGTCGCAGTACGTGAACCGCCTGATGGCCCGTGACTACGACATGATCGTCACCGGTTTTCCGGTCACCACCTCGCCCGGCATGGAGCTGTACAACTACTTCGGCTCCGCCGCTGCGTTCGATCCGGGCGCCAACAACTACATCGCACTCAAGGATCCGGCCGTCGATACGCTGATCAACGGTTTGGTGAAGGCCGACACCCAGGCGCAGATGCTCACCTACGCCCACGCCCTGGACCGTGTGCTGCAATGGAATTACCTGTGGATCCCCAACTATTACCCCCCGGGCACCTCCGCCGCGTGGTGGAACCGTTTCGGCCGCCCGGCGATCGAGGCGAAGAATGACGAAGCCCTGGAAACCTGGTGGGAAGTCAGCCCCACGCCACTGACTAACGAGCAAATGCAGGTCGAGCTGAAAAAACGCGGAGGAGCCCGTTGATGTTTGCCTATATCGTACGGCGCCTGCTGCTGATCATCCCGACGCTGGTGATCATCCTGCTGGTGAACTTCGTGATCGTGCAGGCCGCGCCCGGCGGGCCGGTGGAACAGGCCATTGCCCATCTGCAAGGCATTGGCGGCGGCGGTGTAGCGGGCGCATCCGGCGAAGGTATCAGCGGCTCCCGGGCCAGTCGTGGCCTGGACCCGAAGCTGATCAAGGACATCGAAAAACAATACGGCTTCGATAAGTCAGCACCGGAACGCCTGTGGCTGATGCTCAAGAACTACGCCCAGCTGGACTTCGGCAACAGTTTCTTTCGCGGCGCGACGGTGACCGACCTGATCCTGGAAAAGATGCCAGTTACCATTTCCCTAGGCCTGTGGGCGACGCTGATCACCTACCTGGTGTCGATACCCTTGGGGATACGCAAGGCCGTGCGCCATGGCAGCAGCTTTGACATGTGGAGCAGCACGGCCATCGTGATCGGTTACGCGATGCCGGCGTTCCTGTTTGCGATGTTTCTGATTGTGGTATTCGCCGGCGGTACGTCGCTGAACTGGTTCCCGGTGCGCGGGCTGGTGTCGGAAAACTTTGCCGAACTGAGCACCGTGGGCAAGGTTGCCGACTATTTCTGGCACCTGGTTTTGCCGGTGACGGCGCTGGTGATCGGCGGGTTTGCCACCTTGACCATCCTCACCAAGAACTCGTTCCTCAATGAGATTACCCGCCAGTACGTGGTGACCGCCCGTGCCAAGGGCCTGAGCGAACGCCGGGTGCTGTACGGCCATGTGTTTCGCAATGCCATGCTGCTGGTGATCTCGGGGATTCCCCAAGCGTTTATCAGCGTATTTTTTGCCGGCTCACTGCTGATCGAAGTGATCTTCTCCCTCGACGGCCTGGGCCGCATGAGCTACGAGGCGGCAGTGTCCCGTGACTACCCGGTGGTATTCGGCTCGCTGTTTATCTTCACCCTGTTCGGCCTTTTGATAAAACTCATCGGTGACCTCTGCTACACCCTGGTGGACCCGCGTATCGACTTTGCTGCGAGGAACGCCTGATGCTTGACCTGTCTCCCGTTGCGCGTCGGCGTTTCGAACGCTTCAAGAAAAACCGGCGTGGCTGGTGGTCGCTGTGGTTGTTTATCGGCCTGTTTATCCTGACGCTGGGCGGCGAGTTGATCGCCAATGACAAACCCTTGGTGCTCAGCTTCAAGAACGAACTGTATTTTCCGGTGTTCAAGCGCTACACCGAACAGCAGTTCGGCGGGCAGCTGCCGTTCCAGGCGGATTACCGCAGTGACTATGTGCAAAAGCTGATCAAGCAGGACGGCGGCTGGATGCTGTTCCCGCCGATTCCCTTCAGCGACGACACCCCCAATTATGAGCTGACCCGCCCTGCCCCGAGCCCACCGTCGGCGGTGAACTGGCTGGGCACCGATGACCAGTCCCGCGATGTACTGGCGCGGGTGATCTTCGGCGCAAGGGTGTCGATCCTGTTTGCCCTGGCCTTGACCGCCATCAGCGCCGCCATCGGCATTGCCGCCGGGGCGTTGCAGGGTTACTACGGCGGCTGGGTGGATTTGCTCGGGCAGCGCATTCTGGAGGTGTGGTCCGGCCTGCCGGTGCTGTACTTGCTGATTATCCTGTCGGGGTTCGTCGAGCCGAATTTCTGGTGGTTGCTGGGGATCATGGCGCTGTTTTCCTGGCTGGCGCTGGTGGATGTGGTGCGCGCCGAGTTCCTGCGCGGGCGCAACCTGGAGTACGTCAAGGCCGCGCGCGCCCTGGGCCTGGGCGACGCCAAGATCATTCGCCGGCATATCCTGCCCAATGCCATGACCGCGACGCTGAGCTATCTGCCGTTTATCTTGACCGGGGCGATATCCACCTTGAGCGCCCTGGATTTCCTCGGCTTCGGTATGCCGGCTGGCAGCGCGTCCCTGGGTGAGCTGATCGCCCAGGGCAAGCAGAACCTGCAAGCCCCCTGGCTGGGCCTGACCGCGTTTTTCACCTTGGCGCTGATCCTGTCGTTGCTGGTGTTTATCGGCGAGGCGTTGCGTGACGCCTTCGACCCTCGCTCATGAGTAATTGCCTATGAACCTGATCGAAATCCGCGACCTGTGCGTCGCGTTCAGCGGCCAGACCGTGGTACGCAATCTGAGCCTGGATGTGCGCCCCGGCGAGTGCCTGGCGCTGGTGGGTGAGTCGGGCTCGGGCAAGTCAGTGACCGCCCATTCAATCCTGCAACTGCTGCCGCAAGCCGGTACCGAAACCACGGGCTCGATCAAGTATCGTGGCCAGGAGTTGAACGGTGCAGCGCCGTCTACCCTGCAAAAACTGCGCGGTAACCGAATTGCGATGATCTTCCAGGAGCCGATGACGTCCCTGAACCCGTTGCACAGCATCGAAAAGCAAATCGGCGAAACCCTGCTGCTGCACAAGGGCCTGGGCGGCAAGCAGGCGCGGGCGCGGATTCTCGAACTGCTGGAGCTGGTGGGTATCCAGAAACCCCAGGAACGGCTCAAGGCCTACCCGCATCAGTTGTCCGGCGGCCAGCGCCAGCGGGTGATGATCGCCATGGCCCTGGCCTGCGAGCCGGAGTTGCTGATTGCCGACGAGCCCACCACCGCGCTGGACGTGACCGTGCAGCGCAAGATCCTGCTGCTGCTCAAGTCTTTGCAGCAACGCCTGGGCATGTCGCTGCTGCTGATCAGCCATGACCTTAACCTGGTGCGCAGTATCGCCCAGCGGGTCTGCGTGATGCGCGCCGGGGAAATTGTCGAGCAGGCTGACTGCCAGACCTTGTTCACGGCCCCACAGCACCCTTACAGCCGCCTGCTGCTGGACGCCGAGCCCACGGGCGATGCGCTGTGCAGCGATGCGCGCGAGACGGTGTTGCAAGTAGACAACCTCAACGTCGATTTCCCCTTGGGCGGCGGGTTGTTTCGGCGCAAGACCTACCTGCGTGCGGTCGACGGCATCAGCCTCAGCGTGCAGCGCGGCAAGACCCTGGGGATTGTCGGTGAGTCCGGCTCAGGCAAATCGACGTTGGGCCAGGCGATCCTGCGTTTGCTTGACTCCACCGGCAGCATCCGCTTCCAGGGTGAGGCCCTCGACCCGCTCAACCATCAGCAGATGCGCCCGTGGCGCAAGCAGATGCAGGTGGTGTTCCAGGACCCCTATGGCAGCCTCAGCCCGCGCATGTCGGTCGAGCAGATCATCAGCGAAGGCCTGGAAGTGCATGCGCCATGCAGCCTGGCCGAGCGCGATGCCCAGGTGATCCAGGTGCTCAAGGACGTGGGCCTCGACCCCGCCAGCCGGCATCGCTACCCCCATGAGTTTTCCGGTGGCCAGCGCCAACGCATCGCCATCGCCCGCGCCCTGGTGCTCAAACCGGCGCTGATGCTGCTCGACGAACCCACTTCGGCCTTGGACCGTACGGTGCAGAAACAAGTGGTGGCGTTGCTGCGTGAACTGCAGGACAAATATGGCCTGACTTATCTGTTTATCAGCCATGACCTGGCCGTGGTGCGCGCCATGGCCCATGACATGATCGTGGTCAAGGATGGCAAGGTAGTGGAGCGCGGTGCCAGTCATGATGTGTTTGATTCGCCCCAGCACCCCTATACCAAAGAACTGCTGGCTGCAGCGCACATCCCTTTGTGATGATCAACAGGACTCTGCCTCCATGAGTACCAGCCTCAAGGATTATCAACACGTTCGCGGCCTGGCCATTCAGTCGTTGTTCGAGATCATCGAGCAGTCCAGCGAAGGCACGGTCATCGTCGACCGCGACGCGAACATCGTGTGGATGAACGAGCGCTACGCCAGGCGTTTCGGCCTGCACAGCGCCGATGAGGCCATCGGCCAGCCCTGCGAGCAGGTGATTTCCAACAGCCTGTTGCGCCAGGTGGTGCACAACGACCGGCCGATCCTGCTGGATATCCAGGACACCCCCAAGGGCCCGCTGGTGGTGATGCGCCTGCCGATCCACGACGATGCCGGAGTGGTGATCGGTGCGATTGGCTTTGCGCTGTTCGATGAGTTGCGCAACCTGTCACCGCTGATCGAGCGCTACCTGAGCATGCAGCAAGAGCTGGCCTCGACGCGCTCGCTGCTGCGCTCGCGGCAAAGCAAATACAACTTCGCGCATTTTATCGGCACCAGCGCTGCAAGCCTGGAGGTCAAGCGCCGGGCGCGGCGCAGTGCGAGTGCCGAGTCGCCAGTGTTGCTGCTGGGGGAAACCGGCACCGGCAAAGAACTGCTCGCCCAGGCTATCCACGGTGCGTCACCGCGGGCGCACAAAGCCTTCGTGAGCATCAACAGCGCCGCGATTCCCCATGACCTGCTCGAAGCGGAGTTCTTCGGCACCGCACCCGGTGCATTTACCGGCGCCGACCGCAAGGGTCGCCCCGGCAAGTTCCAGATCGCCCAGGGCGGCACGCTGTTTCTCGATGAAATTGGCGACATGCCGCTGCCGCTGCAAAGCAAATTGCTGCGGGTGTTGCAGGAAAAGGAATTCGAACCGGTGGGCTCCAACGAGATGCTGCACAGCGATGTGCGGGTGATTGCGGCGACATCCATGGATCTGGAGGCAGCGATCAAACGTGGCGAGTTTCGTGCGGATTTGTATTACCGCCTCAACGTACTGCCGATCCAGGTACCGCCGTTGCGTGAGCGGCTGGAGGATATTCCGGCGTTGAGCGAGGCGATCCTCGAAGAGCTGCGCAGCCAGCACGAACTCGACCATGGGGCGCTGGCGTTGCTCGCACAACATGCATGGCCGGGCAATATCCGTGAACTGCGCAATGTGCTGGAGCGGGCGGCGTTGCTTAGTGATGACCTGATGTTGAATGCCGCGCAGGTTCGTGCAGCGATTGGTACGTTCAGCCCAGTAGTCCGTGGCCCGGTGGACGCGATCGAGGGTGAAACCTTTGCGGCGGCGCGGGAGCGGTTTGATCGGCAGGTGATTGGTGCGGCGTTGCAGGCGTGCGCAGGGAATGTGGTAGAGGCCGCCAGGCAGTTGGGGCTTGGGCGGTCGACGCTGTACAAGAAAATGGTGGCGCTGGGCCTGACCCAGTCTCCATATTGAGACCCAATTCTCAATACAAAGACAATCCATTGTGAGAGGGGCTTGCTCCCGATAGCAGTGTGTCAGGCTGAGCATCTGTACCTGACCCACTGCTATCGGGAGCAAGCCCCCTCCCACATTAGGTATTTGCTTGTCTCAAAATAGAGATAAAATTTCAAAGCGCTGTTGAAAATTCTGAAAATATTGTTGTTTTTCAAATAGTTAATAACATGGCACACATCTAGCTATAGCCCTCCCACCGCTTCACCCCACAACAATAACAATCCGATGGAGACACACCATGAGTGTGATCATTGCCCTGGCCGCGCTCGCGCTGCTGATGCTGGCTGCGTACCGTGGCTATAGCGTTATCCTGTTCGCCCCCATCGCCGCCCTCGGCGCGGTGCTGCTCACCGACCCATCAGCCGTCGCCCCCGCCTTTACCGGGGTGTTCATGGAAAAGATGGTCGGTTTTATCAAACTGTACTTCCCGGTGTTCCTGCTCGGCGCAGTGTTCGGCAAGCTGATCGAGTTGTCGGGTTTCTCGCGCTCGATCGTGGCGGCTGCGATCCGCTTGCTGGGCACGCGCCAGGCAATGCTGGTGATCGTGCTGGTCTGCGCCCTGCTCACTTACGGCGGCGTGTCGCTGTTCGTGGTGGTGTTTGCCGTGTACCCGTTCGCGGCGGAGATGTTTCGCCAGAGCAATATCCCCAAGCGCCTGATCCCGGCAACCATCGCCCTCGGCGCGTTCTCGTTCACCATGGACGCCCTGCCCGGCACGCCGCAGATCCAGAACATCATCCCCAGTACCTTCTTCAACACCACTGCCTGGGCGGCGCCGTGGCTGGGGCTGATCGGCACGATCTTCGTGTTTTGCACCGGTATGCTCTACCTGGCCCGCCAGCGCAACAAGGCCCAGCGGGCCGGGGAAGGTTATGGCACCGAGTTGCGTAACGAGCCGGAAACCGCCGAGAACCTCAGCCTGCCCAATCCCTGGATCGCGCTGTCGCCGTTGATTCTGGTCGGGGTAATGAACCTGCTGTTTACCCACTGGATCCCGCAGTGGTACGGCAAGACCCACAGCCTCAGCCTGCCAGGCATGAGCGCGCCGGTGACCACCGAAATCGCCAAGCTCACCGCGATCTGGGCGGTGCAGGCGGCGTTGCTGGTGGGGATTATCGTGGTACTGGTGTTCGGCTTCTCCGCGATCAAAAGCAAGCTGGCCGAAGGCAGTAAAAGTGCGGTCAGCGGCGCGCTGCTGGCGGCAATGAACACCGCCTCGGAATACGGCTTTGGCGCAGTAATCGCCTCGCTGCCAGGCTTTCTGGTACTGGCGGACTGGCTCAAGGGCATCCCCAACCCGCTGGTCAACGAAGCAATTACCGTGACCCTGCTGGCGGGCATCACCGGCTCGGCTTCCGGCGGCATGAGCATTGCCCTGGCGGCGATGTCCGAGAGCTTTATTTCAGCCGCCCATGCGGCCAATATCCCTCTTGAAGTGCTGCACCGGGTCGCGGCCATGGCCAGCGGCGGCATGGACACCCTGCCCCACAACGGCGCGGTGATCACGCTGCTGGCGGTCACCGGCTTGACCCACCGCGAAGCCTACAAGGACATTTTCGGCATCACGATTATCAAGACCCTCGCGGTGTTCGTGGTGATCGGTACTTTCTATGCCACCGGCATTGTGTGAGGTTTTCATGACGACTTTGAATGGCAAGACCGCCCTGGTCACCGGCTCCACCAGCGGCATCGGCTTAGGGATAGCATTGAGCCTGGCCAAGGCCGGCGCCAACCTGATTCTCAACGGCTTTGGCGACGCCAGCGCGGTGATCGCCCAGGTGCAGGCGTTTGGTGGCAAGGTCGGGCATCACCCGGCGGATGTCAGCGACCCGGCGCAGATCGCCGACATGCTCGCCTACGCCGAGCGCGAGTTCGGTGGCGTGGATATTCTGGTCAACAATGCCGGCATCCAGCATGTGGCGGCGGTGGAAGACTTCCCGGTGGAGCGCTGGGATTCGATTATCGCGATCAACCTGTCCTCGGTGTTCCACAGTACACGTTTGAGCCTGCCGGGCATGAAGGCCAAGGGCTGGGGGCGTATCGTCAATATCGCCTCGGTGCACGGCCAGGTCGGCTCAGTGGGCAAGGCTGCCTACGTGGCGGCCAAGCATGGCGTGATCGGCCTGACCAAGGTGGTGGGCCTGGAAACCGCCACCAGCAATGTGACCTGCAATGCGATCTGCCCGGGCTGGGTGCTGACGCCGCTGGTGCAGAAGCAGATTGATGATCGCGTGGCCAGTGGGATCGACCCGCAACAGGCGCAGCAGGATTTGCTGGCTGAAAAGCAGCCGTCCCTGGAGTTTGTGACGCCGTCGCAGCTGGGTGAGCTGGTGCTGTTTTTGTGCAGCGAAGCTGGCGCCCAAGTGCGCGGTGCGGCGTGGAATATCGACGGTGGCTGGCTGGCCCAATAACCCCCCAGACACCGGAGATCAAAATGTGGGAGGGGGCTTGCTCCCGATAGCAGTGTGTCAGGGTAGACATTTGTAGCTGAACCACCGTTATCGGGAGCAAGCCCCCTCCCACATTGGAACGCTATTGTTTGGAAGACCGATACTAGAACAAGAGATTTCGCTATGTCCGACATCCTCTGGCAACCCTCGCCCGAACGCATCGCCAACACACGGATGGACCAGTTCCGTCGCTTCATCAACCAACGCCACGACCTGCACCTCCACGACTACCCTGCCCTGCACCAATGGAGCATCGACCAGCGCCCGGACTTCTGGCAGGCGATTGTGGCGTTCTTCGACGTGCAGTTTCGCAGCCCGCCCAGCGTCACACTGATCGAAGACATCGAGATGCCCAGCGCCCAATGGTTTCCCGGCGCCACCCTGAACTTTGCCGAACACCTGTTGCGCCGCCGCGACAATCATCCTGCGGTGGTGGCTGTCAGCGAAGACGGCCAACGTGAACAGTTGAGCTATGCGCAACTGGCGGAACATGTTGCCGGCCTGCAAAAAAGCTTGCGGGCAGCCGGGGTGGGCATGGGTGACCGGGTGGCCGCGTGCATGCCCAACACCTGGCAAACCCTGGTGGGTATGCTTGCCACTACCAGCCTCGGCGCGATCTGGTCATGCTCTTCGCCGGATTTCGGCACCCAGGGCGTCATCGATCGATTCGGCCAGATCGAACCCAAAGTGCTGATTACCTGCGCCGGCTACCGCTATGCAGGCAAAAACATCGACCAGAGCGCCAAGCTCAATGAAATCCTTGCGCGCCTGCCCTCCCTGCAACAGCTGATCATCGTGCCGTACGCCCGGCCTCAGGCACAGGTCGACGATTATCTGAGCCAAGCCCGTGTCACGCTGTGGGACGACTTCTATCAGGCCGGCGGCGTGCCCGAATTTGTCGCAGTGCCGTTCGAACATCCGCTGTATATCCTCTATTCCAGCGGCACCACCGGCATCCCCAAATGCATTATCCATGGCACCGGCGGCGTGCTGCTCACCCACCTCAAGGAACACGGCCTGCACGCCGACCTGAGCCGCGAGGACTGCCTGTTCTACTACACCACCTGCGGCTGGATGATGTGGAACTGGCTGGTGTCGGTGCTGGCGATGGGCGCCACGGCGGTGCTGTATGACGGCTCACCGTTCCACCCCGGCCCCGAGCGTTTGATCGACTTGATCGATGCGGAAAAAATCAGTGTATTCGGCACCAGCCCGAAATTCCTCGCTACCCTGGAGAAAGCCGGGTTGCGGCCACGCCTGAGCCACGACCTGAGCAGCCTCAAAGGCCTGATTTCCACCGGCTCGCCGCTGTCACCCCAGAGCTACGACTATGTGTACCGCGAGATCAAGAACGAGCTGTGCCTGTCGTCGATGTCCGGTGGCACCGATATCGTCTCCTGCTTCGTGATCGGCAACCCGGTGCTGCCGGTGCGGCGCGGTGAGATGCAATGCAAGAGCCTGGCCATGGCCATCGAGGTGTGGGACGACCAGGGCCGGCCGCTGATCGGGGAAAAAGGCGAACTGGTCTGCACCCGGCACTTTCCGGCCATGCCCATTGGGCTGTGGAACGACCCGAACCAGCACAAGCTGCGCGCCTCCTATTTCAGCCAGTTCCCCGGCGTATGGGCCCAGGGTGACTATGCCGAGCAGCGGACCAATGGCAGCCTGCTGATTCATGGGCGCTCAGACGCGGTGCTCAACCCTGGCGGCGTACGCATCGGCACCGCCGAGATATACCGCCAAGTGGAAAAAGTCCCACAGGTGCTGGAAAGCCTCGCCATCGGCCAACGCTGGCAGGACGATGTACGTGTGGTGCTGTTTGTGCGCCTCGATGACGGCGTCGAGCTGGATGAAGCGCTGCAACAGCAGATCCGCCAGGTGATCCGCGCCAACACCACGCCGCGCCACGTACCGGCCAAGATCCTCGCTGTCACGGATATCCCGCGCACCATCAGCGGCAAGATCGTGGAGTTGGCGGTGCGCAACGTGGTACATGGGGAGCCGGTAAAGAACACCGATGCCCTCGCCAATCCCGAGGCATTGGAGCAGTTTCGCCGACGCCCTGAACTGGATTTTTAGATGAAAGGTTTCAGCGCTGAACCGCTGTTTTGAAGAAAAGCCGTCAATGCGTGCTATTTTTCCGGGGTAGTCATCCATTGATGATCCTTGGGACAATGGATGTGGTTATTTTTCAAAGCGTCGTGCTCAGGGCTTTTTTTCATGAATGGAACATCCACCGGTAGCGAAGCCGCTGCATTGATCAAGCGGCTGGACTGGGCGCAAAGCCCCCTCGGTGAGGCCACTGATTGGCCGCAGAGCCTGCGTACCGCCGTCGATATCGTCGTGCATTCGCCGATGCCGATGGTGCTGCTGTGGGGCCCGCAACTCATACAACTTTATAACGATGGCTTTGCCCAACTGGTGGGCAACAAGCACCCCGGCGCCCTGGGCCAGCCTGCGCATCAGACCTGGCCGGAGCTGCAAAGCTTTGCTGCGCCGGTCTACGATGCGGTGCTCGGCGGCCAGGTACGCACCTTCAGCGAGCAGCGTTTTGTCTTGCAACGCGAATGTCGCGACACCGAAATCTGGCTCGACCTGACCTACAGCCCGGTGCGCGACGAAAGTGGCCAGGTGGCAGGCATCCTGGTCACCGCCATCGAAACCAATGAACGGCGCAGCAAAACCCTGGAACTGCAGCAGCGTTCCGAAGCGAGCCTCAAGGCCCAGCACAACACCGAGCAGCGCCTGCAACTGGCACTGGCGGCGACCGATGCCGTGGGCACCTGGGACTGGGACATCGGTGAAGACCACTTTATCGCCGATGCACATTTCGCCTACCTGCACGGTGTCGACCCGAGTGACGCCGGCCTGCTGCCCATCAGCGCCTATCTGCTCGGCGTACATCCCGAAGACCGTGGCATGGTCACGCGCAGCATCAAGCATTGCATCACGTTCGGCACTGAATACGCCGAGGAGTACCGCCTGCTGCAAGCCGACGGCCAGGTGCGCTGGGTGTTTGCCCGTGGCCGCTGCTACAAGGACCAACAAGGCCGACCCGCACGCTTCCTCGGCGCCGCGCTGGACCTCACCGAGCGCAAGCACACCGAACAGGCGCTGCGCCAGAGCCAGACCGAGCTGCAACTGATCATCAACGCCATGCCGGTGTTGATCGGCTACGTGGACCATGAGCAGCGCTTTCGCCTGAACAACAGCGCCTACCTCGACTGGTACGGCAAGACGCCCCAGGAGCTGTACGGCAGGACCATCCGCGAAGTGCTCGGCGATGAGGTGTATGCCGGGAGAATCGACAAGATCGAAGCGGCCCTGAACGGCAAGGCGTGCAGCTTCATGACCCTCACGCCCCATCGCGACGGCCGCCCGCGCCACGCGTTGATGAAATACCTGCCGCGCTTCAGCAATGACGGTTCGGTGAACGGCTTCTACATTTTTGTCATCGACGAGACCGAACGCAAACTCACCGAGGAAGCCCTGCGTCATCTCAACGAGAACCTCGAAGAGCGTGTGGCCCAGCGTACCCAGGCGCTGGCCGAGGCCAACCAGCGCCTGCAGAACGAGATGTTCGAGCGTGAACGCGCCGAAGACGCCCTGCGCCATGCGCAGAAGATGGAAGCGGTGGGCCAGCTCACCGGCGGTATTGCCCATGACTTCAACAATATGCTCACCGGCATCATCGGCAGCCTGGACCTGATGCAGCGCTATATTGCCGCCGGGCGCAGCGATGAGATTGGCCGCTTTGCCGATGCCGCCGTATCCTC
Organism: Pseudomonas sp. W15Feb34; assembly: GCF_023127765.1. NCBI lineage: Bacteria > Pseudomonadati > Pseudomonadota > Gammaproteobacteria > Pseudomonadales > Pseudomonadaceae > Pseudomonas > Pseudomonas sp. W15Feb34. The sequence goes on along the minus strand of NZ_SPKN01000033.1, from coordinate 22,416 downwards.
GGCCCATCGCGCCGCCGCCCTTACCCACCGCCTGCTGGCGTTTTCGCGGCGCCAGTCGCTGGACCGCCGCCCCATCGACCCCAACCAGCTGGTGGCATCCCTGGAAGATCTGTTCCAGCGCACCAAGGGCGCGCATATCGCGCTCAAGGTGCAACTGGGCAAGGACATCTGGCCGGTGAACACCGACGCCAGCCAATTGGAAAACGCCCTGCTCAACCTGGTGATCAACGCCCGCGACGCCATGCCCGACGGCGGCGAGTTGCTGATCGAAACCGCCAACAGCTACCTGGACGGCACCGACATCACCACCCTGGAGCCGGTCAAGGCCGGCGACTACGTAATGCTCGGCGTGAGCGACAACGGCAGCGGCATGGCGCCGAAAATTCTCGCCAAGGCATTCGACCCGTTCTTCACCACCAAGCCTATCGGCCAAGGCACCGGCCTCGGGCTGTCGATGATTTACGGCTTTGCCCAGCAGTCCGGCGGCCATGTAACGATCCAGAGCGAACCGGGCCAGGGCACCTGCGTGCGCCTGTACCTACCGCGCCTGCACGGCACCGCACTGGAAAGCGACCTGCCCGTCAGCCTCACCGAAGCCCCGGTGGCCCTGGCCGGTGAAGCCGTGGTGGTGGTCGAGGACGACCCGGCGGTGCGCATGTTGGTGGTCAACGTCCTCGATGAACTGGGCTATACCGCGCACCAGGCGGCCGACGCCCGTGCCGCGCTGCCGCTGCTGGAGTCGGATTTGCGCGTGGATTTGCTGGTGACCGACGTCGGCCTGCCGGGCATGAACGGCCGGCAACTGGCGGAAATCGCGCGCCAGCATCGCCCCGGCCTGCGGGTGTTGTTCATGACCGGTTATGCCGAGAAAGCCGCTGAGCGCCAGGGCTTTTTGGAAGACGGCATGGACATGGTCGCCAAGCCCTTTTCGATCGACCTGCTGGCCACCAAAATCCGCAGCATGATCGGCGGCGAGGCCTGAGTTCAGGCATAATCGCGCGCCGTCGCACACCTGGTAGAGATCAATGAAAGCCCAAGCCCGTCATATCCTGGTGAAAACCAGCGAAGAAGCCGAACAACTCAAGCAGCGCATTGCCAAGGGTGAAGCCTTTGACGTGCTGGCCAAGAAGTACTCCACCTGCCCGTCGGGCAAGCGTGGCGGCGATCTGGGCGAAGTGCGGCCCGGGCAGATGGTGGGCGCGATTGATGCGGTGATCTTCAAGAAGCCGGTGAAGGTGGTGCACGGGCCGATCAAGAGCAAGTTTGGCTATCACCTGGTGCAGGTGTTTTACCGGGATTGATGGGATTGCCTTTAGCCCCCTCCCACAGTTGACCCTGTTCCAACTGAAGGAATGCAGTCTAATGTGGGAGGGGGCTTGCTCCCGATCCGCCGCAGGCGGCCATTCACCTCGGTATCAGCGCCCCCGGCAGCTGAATCACCCGACTCGCCAACCGATGCCCCGCCAATGCAGCCTCTTGCGGCGAGCCACCTTTGAGCCGCCCGGCCAGATACGCCGCACTGAACGAATCTCCCGCCGCCGTAGTGTCCACCACCTTTTCCACCTTCAACGCCGGCAACGCAAAACGCTCTCCCGCACAGCGAATCAAACACGCATCCGCGCCACGCTTGAGCACCACTTCTGCAATCGATGGATAGGCCGCAAACACCTGCTCGCTGTCCTCATAGCCAAACAACGCGTGCTCGTCATCCTCGGTCAACAAGGCTATATCCACTTCGGCCAACACCTTGCGATAAGCCGCACGGGCCGCTTGCACATCGGCCCATAGCCGTGGCCGGTAATTGTTATCGAACACCACCTTGCCACCTCGGCGGCGGGTTTCGACCAGGGTGTCCAGCAAGCGCTCGCGCCCAACCTCGCCCAGCACCGCCAGGGTAATGCCGCTGAAATACACCACGTCATAATCCGGTAACACTGCCAGGATCGGCTCGGCCGCAGGCGTGGTGAAGCAGTCACGCACGGCCGCTTCGTTGCGCCAGTAGAGAAACTTGCGCTCGCCATTGGCGTCGGTCTGGATGCAGTACAAACCCGGCAGACGCCCGGGCAGGCGCTGGACCATGCCCAGGCCAAGGCCCTCGGTTTGCCACTGCTGGCACATGGCGTCGCTGAAACTGTCATCGCCCAAGGCGGTGACGTAGTCGACACTGGCGCACTCGCCCAGCTCACGGCGCAGGTACACCGCCGTGTTCAGGGTGTCGCCGCCGAAGCTCTGGTGCAGGCTGCCATCGGCGCGGTGTTGCAGTTCGATCATGCATTCGCCGATAAGGGCGATGCGGGGTTGGGTGGTCATGGCTGCTGTCTCGGTGGGGCTGATGGCCTCATCGGGGGCAAGCCCCCTCCCACATTTGGAATGCATTCCCCTGTGGGAGGGGGCTTGCCCCCGATAGGTGCGACTCGGTCTAGAAACAGGTACGCAGCGACTCGACCACCTGCAACTGCTCATCCACCAGGCAACCCACCTGCCATTTGTCGAAGGTCAGGCAGGGGTGGGACGTGCCAAACGAAATGATGTCGCCAATGCGCAACTCAACACCCGGCGCTACGGTCATGAACGCATGTTGGTCCATCACCGCGGTGACCTTGCACGCGCTCACATCATCACCGTGCGCCGGGACGATCCCGGCCTTGTAGCGCTTGAGCGGCACCGGCAAGCCGGCGTCATAGGCCACGTCACGCTTACCCAGGGCAACCACCGCAAACCCCGGCTCCGGCAGCGACTGCACGTGCGCCCAGACCTCCATCGCCGGGCGCAGGCCCTCGTTGAGGTCGCTGCGTCGGTCGAGCACGCAGCATTGCGCGTCTTTGTAGATGCCATGGTCGTGGGCCACGTAGCTGCCTGGGCGCAACACACTGAGGAAACGACCGGCAGCGTTCTGGGCCTCGAACGACTCGGCGATCAGGTCGTACCAGGCCGAGCCCGACGCCGTGATGATCGGTTTGGGCAGGTAGAACAGGCCGCTGTCTTGCAGGTCCACCGCCAGGCGCACCAGGCTGGCAGCGAAGTCACGGATGCCGCTGATGGCGTGCTCGCCGTGGATCACCCCTTCGTAGCCTTCGATGCCGGTCAACGCCAATGCCGGTTGGGCCTTGATTGCCCGGGCCAGTTCACGCACTTCTTGCTCGCTGCGACAGCCACACCGGCCGCCGACCACGCCGTATTCGATCATCACGTTCAGACGCAGGCCGCGCGCGGCGAAGAACAGGCCCAGATCCGCGACGTTGTCCGGGTGATCAACCATGCAATGGAAGTCGAAATCCTGATCGGCCAGCAGGTCGGCGATCAGCGCCATGTTCGGCGCACCCACCAATTGGTTGGCCATCAGCACACGACGCACGCCACCGGCATAGGCGGCGCGGGTTTGTACGGCGTTGGCCAGGGTGATCCCCCAGGCACCGGCGGTGATCTGGCGCTCGAACAGCGCAGGCATCATGCTGGTCTTACCGTGGGGCGCCAGCTCGGCGCCGCTGTGGCTGACAAAGTCCTGCATCCAGCGAATATTGTGCTCCAGGGCGTCACGGTGCAGCACCAGCGCCGGCAGGCTGACATCGCGGACCAAATGGGCACCGACGGCGGCGGCACCTTTTTCAACGGCATTGAGGGCAGACATGGAAAACTCCTATTCGTTGATGCGCCGGGCCAGGCTGTTGGCGCTGTCGATCAGCACCCGGCGATAGTCGTGGTAGTGCTTGCTGGCATCGGCTCGCGGGGCAACGATGCACAGGGTCGCAATGCTGATGCCCTGGGCGTCCCGCACCGGGGCGGCGAAGCAATGGGTGAAGGTGTCGGCCACACTGTCGAAGGAAAAGAACCCATCGACGGTGGCCTGGCGGATCTGCGCCAGGAAGGTATCGAGCGGCAGGCGCAGGCCGTCCGGCAGGATGAAATCGTCGGGGTCGATCAGCTCGATGATCTGCTGGTCGCTCAAATGCCCCAGCAACAAACGCCCGGAAGCGGTCCACGGGATCGGCGCGTTTTCACCGATATCCGAAGAAATACGAAAATGCCGCTGGCCTTCGCGCATCAGCGCCACCGTGTACTTGCGCCCGTTGAGCAGGCACATCTGCGCGGTTTCGTGGGTCTGGCTGACGATTTCCTGCAGGGCGTGATCGGCCTCGCGGGTCAGGTCGAAGTGCCGCAGGTGCGCCTGGCCGAGGAAATACAGCTGGCGCCCCAGATACACGTGACCGTCCTTGCCCACGGTTTCCAGAATGCGCCGCTCCAGCAGCGACGCGACCAATTCGTAGACCGTGGACTTGGGGCTGCCGATGCCGCTGGCAATGTCATTCGGGCGCAGGGGTTGGCCGATTTCCTTGAGAAAATCAAGGATATCGAACGCACGGTCCAGGCCTTTGGCGCGGCGTTTGATGGTGTCTTCGGTCATGGCAGTGATGGGTCCGGTCAAAGGTGTTTGCTGCACGGTGATCCCCTGTGGGAGCGGGCTTGCCCGCGATGACGGTGGGTCAGTGACAAAGGTGTTATCTGGCACTACGTCATCGCAGGCAAGCCAGCTCCCACATTGATCTTCAGTGATCTCAAGAGTGGGGGCATTCAGCCCTTTTTCTTGTAGGCCACGCAGTCGATCTCAACCTTGCAATCAACCATCATATTGGCCTGCACACAAGCCCGCGCCGGGGCGTGCTCGGGGGTGAAGTATTCGCCGAAGACCTTGTTGAAACTCCAGAAGTCCCGTGGATCTTCCAGCCACACGCCCACGCGCACAACATCCTTGAGCTCATAGCCGGCTTCTTCGAGGATCGCCACCACATTGCGCATGGTCTGCCGGGTTTGCTCGACGATGCCGCCACTGATGATTTCGCCATCCACCGCCGGCACCTGGCCCGACACATACAGCCAGCCATCGGCCTCCACCGCACGTGCGAACGGGCGTGGCTGGCCGCCACCTGCGGTGCTGCCGGTACCGTAACGAGTAATGCTCATAAAAGTTGCTCCTTGTTAAAAACGAATGTTCTTTAAAAATTCCGCCAGTCGCGGCGACTGCGGCCGCTCGAAGATGTCCTTCGCAGTGCCCTGCTCTTCAATGCGGCCCTGGTTCATGAAGACGATCTGGTCGGAGACTTCATAGGCAAAGCGCATTTCGTGGGTGACCAGCAACATGGTCATGCCCTCCTCCGCCAGCCCCTTGATCACGCTGAGCACTTCGCCTACCAGCTCCGGATCGAGGGCCGATGTGACCTCGTCGAACAGCATCAGACTGGGGTTCATGGCAATGGCGCGGGCAATCGCCACGCGCTGTTGCTGACCACCAGACAATTGGCCGGGAAAGTGGTTGCGCCGCTCCAGCAGGCCGACGCGGTCCAGCCACTTTTCGGCCAGGGCCACGGCTTCATCCTTGCCCATCTTCTTGACCTTGAGCAAGCCAAGGGTGACGTTTTGCAGCGCAGTCAGATGCGGGAACAGGTTGAATTGCTGGAACGCCATGCCGGTCATGGCGCGGTGCTGGGCAATCACCCGCTCCGGGTGCCGTACGCGCTTGCCGCCGACCTCGCTGTAGCCAATGGACTCGCCGTCCAGGGTGATCTGCCCGCCCTGGAACTCCTCAAGCAAGTTCACGCAACGCAGCAAGGTGGTCTTGCCCGAGCCGCTGGAGCCGATCAACGTCACCACATTGCCGCGCTGCATCGACAGATCGACACCCTTGAGCACTTCCACCTGGCCGTACTGTTTACGCAGGCCACGAATGTCCAGCAGCGCTGGTTTGGTTTGAGCTTGGTTCATGGCAAGGCCACCCGCTTTTCAATGTAGCGCCCGAATAATTCGATGGCGTAGTTGATGACAAAGAACATGAAACCGGCGAACAGGTAAAACTCCAGGGTCATGAAGGTGCGGGCGATCACCTGCTGGGTGCTGAGCAGCAATTCGGCCACGCCGATCACCGACAGCAAAGTGGACGCCTTGACGATTTCGGTAGAGGAATTGACCCAGGTCGGCAGGATCTGACGCAGGGCCTGGGGCAACAACACATAGCCCAACGACTGGTAAAACGTCAGGCCAATGGCCTTGCCCGCTTCCAGTTGCCCACGGGGAATGGCTTGCAGTGCACCGCGCACGATTTCCGACACGTGGGAGCCACAGAACAGGGTTAACCCGACCGCACCGGCCTGGAATGCACTGATTTTCCAGCCCAGGGCCGGGAGCATGTAGAAACACGCCAACACCAGCACGAACACCGGGGTGCCTCGGATCAGATCGACGTACAGACGAAACGGTGCACGCATCCAGAACTTGCCGTAGGTCAGGATCAACCCGGCGACGATACCGATCAGGGTGCCGAAGATAATCGCCAGTGCCGAGACCGACACACTGGCCTGGAAGCCGGCCCACAGGGTCTCGCGGGCGATCCACAATTCATGCAGCCAACTGGGGGATTCGTACATGCAAACCCTTCCTTAACGACGGATCGCCAGACGCTGCTCCAGGTAACGGAGCAGCATGGCAATCAGGTAACAGGCAGCCACATAGAGCGCGGTCGTCACCAGCCAGGTTTCAATCACCCGGTAGCTTTCAACGTTGATCTTGCGGGCGTAATAGGTCAGCTCCGGCACCGCGATCGCGGCGGCCAGGGACGTGTCCTTGAACAGCGAGATAAAGTTGTTCGACAGCGCCGGCAGCACGTTGCGCAGCATCACCGGCACGGTGATATAGGCGCGAATCCGCCATTCGCCAAGGCCGATCGCCAACCCCGCTTCACGCAAGCCCTTGGGAATATTCAACAGCCCGGCGCGGAATACTTCGGTCAGGTAGGCACCGGCGTACAGCGACAGGGTGACGATGAACGAAGGGATTTTGTCCAGGCGAATCCCCAGGGACGGTAAGGCGAAGTAGATCAACAGGATCAACACCAGGATCGGCGTATTGCGCACCACCGTCACATACACCGAAGCGAGGATGCGCAACGCGCGGTGCCTGGACAGCATGGCAAACGCCATCAGCAGGCCGATCACGCAGCCGATGGCAATCGACAGCAGGGCCAACTGCAGGCCCAGGCCGAGCCCCGCCAGCAAGGTGTCGAAATCACGCCAGACGGCGGCAAAATTCAACTGATAGTTCATGGTCGGCAATACCTGAGTGAGGCGCGCTCAAGCACGCCCCGGCTGTTCCGGATCATTTGAATTCCACGGGAAAACCGATGGCCGGTTCTGGCAGGTCAACGCCGAACCACTGCTTGAAAGAAGCCTTGTAGGTGGGAAATTCCACACCGGTCATGGCTTCATGCAGCGCGGTGTTGACGAAGTTCAGCCAATCCTGGTCGCCACGCTTGACCGCACACGCGTAGGTTTGCGGGCTCCAGGCGTAAGTGGGGCTGCGGTAGCGACCGGGGTTCTGCACCATCAGGTATTTGACCGAGGACTGATCGGTGGCAGCCGCGTCGGCGCGACCGGAGTTCACGGCCTGGTACATCAGGTCGACACTGTCGTACTGGTCGACCTTGGCTTTGGGCAGTGCCTGGTGCACCAGCTCTTCGGCGTACACGTTTTGCAGCACGGCTACGGTCACGTCATCGCCTGCGGCTTGAAGGTCTTCGATTTCCTTGTACTTGCTGTTGTTGGGCAACAGCAGGCCGACACCTTCGCGGTAGTACGGCAAAGTAAAAGCCACCTGCTGCGCACGGCTGGCGGTGACGGTGATGAACTGGCAGCTCATGTCAACCTTGTCCGTCAGCAGGTTGGGAATGCGCGCATCGGATGACTGCACCACAAACTCGACCTTGCTCGGGTCATTGAACAAACCCTTGGCCACCATGCGGCCGATGTCGATATCAAACCCCTGCAATTTGCCATCCGCTCCCTGGAAGTGCCACGGCGCATTGGTACTGCCTGTACCCACGATCAGATGCCCGCGCTTGAGCACATCATCCAGCTTGCTGTCCGCCGCCTGCACCATGCTTGTGAAGGAAGCCGATGCGGCGACAAGAAAAACACACGCTTTGAATACGGAAGGTCGGTGATGCATGACAAGCACTCCAGGGATTGTGTATTCCGCTATACCGGAACTTGGTATGTAACAACGGAATAGACAGCAGAAAGTGTGCCACAGCCACGGGAGGAAAAATATGCGGTCGGGAAACTCTTTAGGGTTCAGCAAGATAGGTATTGAAGCGCTTAACGGCTTTGCGCCGCCAGCATCGGGTGTTGCTACGCAACGCCCCACAACGGTGTTACTGCGCCCCCATACTGACCGCCTCGGATCGACGCACACCTGTGAAGGTTGACAGTAGACGGTGGTACCCCACCGGCTTAGCGTTGGCAAAAACCAACACAGCCGGAAGGGGATCGACATGGGAGTCGCCACGCGCAGAATTTCCAGCGCCAAAGAGTTCAATCGGGTACTGAACACCCCGCGCCCGGTGTTCATTCTGTTTGTTTCCGAGCACTGCCCTGCCTGTGCGCAAGCAGGCTCCTTATTCGAACAGGCCGCTTGGAAGCATCCCTGGCTAGTCAGTTTGGTACTCGATTGCGCCCATACGCCGAGGCACCCTGATGTGACAGGCACCCCGACGCTACTGATCTACCAGGAGGGAATCGTGGTAGAAAAACTCAAGGGCTTCGGCCCACTTGAAGAACAAGAGCAGTGCGTAACAGACATCTTCAACCGTTATGACCTGAGCAAGGGCGCAAGTGCACTTGCGTCACTCGACGCTCCTCCACTTCAGCTACCGTCAAACGCCAACCCTCATGTTCCAAGCTATCGCCCACCACCGGCAAACGGTCGAGCAGGCTCATCACCAACCCCGCCAGGGTTTGATAATCCTCGGTCGCCGCAGCCTTGAAGCCCGTGCGCAGACGCACCAGATTGAGGTTCAAGGCACCGTTGGCACGAAAGCCGTCGTTCTGCTCGACGATGTCCGGCCCTTCGATTTCGCTGGCATCGGGCAATTCACCGGCGATGGACTCCAGAATATCGGTCATGCTCAACACGCCCATGAAGTCCCCGAATTCGTTGATTACGAAGGCGATATGGGTGGACTCCTGGCGCATCTGCTCCAGGGCATTGAGGATCGAAAAGCTCTCCAGCAGGTTGATTGCCCGGCGCGCCAGGTGCTCCAGGTTCGGCTCGTTACCGGCCAGGTACTCCTTGAGCAGTTCCTTCTTGTGCACAAAGCCCAAGGGTTCATCCACCGCACCGTTGCGGATCAGCGGCAAACGCGAGTAGGACGAATGCATCAGCTTCAGGCGGATCGTGTCGGGATCGTCCGCCAGGTCGATGCAGTCAACCTTGGCCCGTGGTGTCATCAGGGTACGAATCGGCCGTTCGGCCAGTTGCAGCACCCCGCTGATCATCACCCGCTCACGTCGATCAAACAGCGGGCCCTGTGCAGTATCCGGCTCGCCCAGCAAGTCAGCGACCTCTTCACCCACCTCCTCCACCGCCAGGCTGCGGCCACCCAATAAACGCATCACTGCATGGGCCGTACGCTCACGCACCGGCAGCACACCTTGTGCCGATTTCTTGCGACGCGAGCGGGCAATCTGGTTGAACACCTCGATCAGAATCGAGAAACCAATGGCCGCGTACAGGTAGCCCTTGGGAATATGGAAGCCCAAGCCTTCGGCGGTCAGGGCGAAACCGATCATCATCAAGAAGCCCAGGCACAGCATGATCACCGTAGGGTGGGCGTTGACGAAACGGGTCAGCGGCTTGCTCGCCACGATCATCAAACCGATGGACACGATCACCGCGATCATCATCACCGCCAGCTCATCGACCATGCCCACTGCGGTAATCACCGCGTCGAGGGAGAACACTGCGTCGAGCACCACGATCTGCGCCACGATCGGCCAGAACATCGCATAAGCCACACTGCCCTTGTGCTGGGCCACGTGGCCTTCCAGGCGTTCGTGCAGCTCCATGGTGGCCTTGAACAACAGGAACACACCACCGAACAGCATGATCAGGTCACGGCCGGAAAAGCTCTTGTCGAACACCTCGAACAACGGCTGGGTGAGGGTCACCAACCAGGAAATACTCGCCAACAGGCCCAGGCGCATCAGCAGCGCCAGGGACAAACCGATCAAACGTGCACGGTCACGCTGCTCCGGCGGCAACTTGTCTGCCAGGATCGCGATAAACACCAGGTTGTCGATACCCAGCACCAGTTCCAGCACAATCAAGGTCGCCAGGCCCAGCCAGGCCGTTGGATCCGCTAACCATTCCATTTATAGAGTCTCTGTATTCAAAGTTTTCAGAATGCCGGACACGGCAATGCGCGGTCAGTGGACCGGGACAAGGTTAGCAGTCGGAATACGGGGTGCTTCAGGGGGAACAGCGACAGTAAGTGTCTTGGGGAAAGACGACTGGGAGGCTCCGAGAGGGTGTTCATGCAAGTCCTGAAATAACAAAAGGACTTGAATCCTACAGCCCAAATACACAATTCCCACATAGCAAAACTATTACAAAACCTGTCTTCCAGCCGATGCAAAACCAATGTGGGAGGGGGCTTGCTCCCGATGGCGGTGTGTCAGTCAATATATAAGCTGGCTGACACACCGCTATCGGGAGCAAGCCCCCTCCCACACAAGCCCCCCATTCCACATTTGGAACGGTGTGGTATCAAGACTTTCGGGTGGCATCATCCAGCGCCAGGATGGTGTGGGCATTGGTGACGGTCGTCGCCAGCGTATTGATCACCCCCGACCGCAACGCCCCCAGCGTCGCCGCGGCCTTGGTGTTTTCACTGGCAATCGCCACCACATCCGGGATGCGGAACAGCTCCTGCACCGTCAACCCGATCACTCGGCCTTGAATGGCGTTGACCGCCGGCTGGCCGTGAATATCGATAAAGTCATAGCCCATCATATCGCCCACCGTGCCGGACAACCGCGCCTGGGCGATTTCCTGGGGCGAGAACCAGCCCATGCGCACCATGTTGCTGTTTTCGCTCATATCACCAATGCCGATCAGGGCAATGTCGGCACGCCGGGCGCGGTCGAGGGTGGAGCGTACCGTGTCGTTATTGATCAACACACCACGCAGTTCCGGGTTGGCCACCAGCGCCGGGGCGTACAGGCTTTCGCTCTCGCCGCCAAAGCGCAGGGCAAGGCGCCGGCAGATATGGTCGGGGTTCATGTACTCGCCGGCCTTGAGCGAACCACCGATAGCACATACGAACGTGCAGTTGCGCGTCACCGGCAGGAACACGTTATCGGCCACCGCGCCGACGTTACGGCCCATGCCCACGGCGACGATCATGCCATCGCCCAAGGTTTTGTTCAGGTAGTTGGCGACCAGGCTAGCGACTGCCGAGCGCTGGGTGTCGGGGTCGCTATGGTCAACGGCGATCAAGGCGCGGTCGAGCTTGAAGCGCTCCACCAACGCGCGTTCCAGTTCGTTGTTCATCGCCGGGTGCTGCAACACGCGCACCTCGACAATGCCTTCATCTCGCGCACGCTTGAGCAGGCGGCTGACTTTGGCCCGCGACAGGTCAAAGCGCTTGGCAATGGCTTCCTGAGTGACGTTCTCAAGGTAATAGAGCATCGCCACTTCGGTCATTTGATCGATATCGCTGGCCATGCGCTGGGTACTGTCACTCATGGGGACGGGCTTCCGTTTCGGCGTCAAAGGCGCATTCTCCCGACTCTTGCCCCGTGCCGTCCACTACTGATGCCCATCGCGCTCGATTGCGTTGATGCGCTCGACCTTGGCCCCGGAACGCGCCGCCTCGAACTCCGAGACCAGGAACGCCGTGACAATGCTCTTGGCCAGTTCGGCGCCGATCACCCGCGCACCGATGGACAGAATCTGCGCATCGTTGCTCTTGCGCGCCCGCTCCGCCGAATAGGTGTCATGGGCCTGAGCCGCGCGGATACCCAACACCTTGTTGGCCGAGATGGCCATGCCGATGCCGGTGCCGCACACCAGCACACCGAGGCGCTGCTGCCCGGCGCTGATAGCGTTGGCCACGGCCAGCGCGATGTCCGGATAGAGCACCGGCGCGATGGAATGGGTACCGAAGTCAGTGACAGGGTAACCCAGCGCCTCGATATGGCGCTTCAACAGCTCTTTAAGCTCAAAACCCGCTTCATCGCATCCGATAGCCACCGGAAAAGGTGTGTTCATGGCGTCTGGCTCCGCTGCCCTTATCTAGATTAAGACTGATCATATGATCACTCAATGAAATTTCGCTCAGCCATTTCGCGATCATTATGCCCTTCATGTCAAGCGCGATTTAACTGACCTCCCAGTCAAAGTGGGATAAACAGCCATTAAAGCCACTACAGATGAGAATCAACGCTTTTTAATGAAAGAGATTGACTGATCAGAATTTCATTTGATACACATATGATCACAGCGAAACATGACTGTGCGACCTAATAAGAATTCACAGCACGAGGACACGCCGATGGCCACGCCATTACTGCTCCAGGCTGAACACGTCGCCAAGGCTTACGCCGGGGTGCCCGCCCTGCGTGACGGGCGCCTCTCTCTACGCGCCGGCAGCGTCCACGCCCTGTGCGGCGGCAACGGTGCCGGCAAGTCGACCTTCCTGAGCATCCTGATGGGCATTACCCAGCGTGACGCCGGCACCATTGCGCTCAACGGTGCACCGGTGCAGTTCAACCGCCCCAGTGAAGCCTTGGCGGCCGGGATCGCGATGATCACCCAAGAGCTGGAACCCATCCCCTACATGACCGTCGCCGAAAACATCTGGCTGGGCCGCGAGCCGCGCCGCGCCGGTTGCATTGTCGACAGCAAGGCCCTGAACCGCCGCACCCGCGAGCTGCTGGAAAGCCTGGAGTTCGACGTCGACGCCACCAGCCCCATGCACCGCTTGAGCGTGGCGCAAATTCAACTGGTGGAAATCGCCAAGGCGTTCAGCCATGACTGCCAGGTGATGATCATGGACGAGCCCACCTCGGCCATCGGCGAGCGCGAGGCAGAAACCCTGTTCAAGGCCATTCGCCGCCTCACCGCCCGTGGCGCCGGCATTGTGTATGTGTCCCATCGCTTGAGCGAACTGGCGCAGATCGCCGACGACTACAGCATCTTCCGCGATGGCGCCTTTGTAGAAAGCGGGCGCATGGCCGATATCGACCGCGACCACCTGGTACGCGGCATTGTTGGCCAGGAACTGACGCGCATCGACCACAAGGTCGGCCGTGAATGCGCCGCCGACACCTGCCTGCAAGTCGACAACCTGAGCCGCAACGGCGAGTTCCACGACATCAGCCTGCAATTGCGCCGTGGCGAAATTCTTGGCATCTACGGGCTGATGGGCTCCGGGCGCAGTGAGTTTCTCAACTGCATCTACGGCCTGACCGTAGCCGATTCCGGCAGCGTCACCCTGCAAGGCAAGCCCATGCCCATCGGGCTGCCCAAGGCCACCATCAACGCCGGTATGTCGCTGGTCACCGAAGACCGCAAGGACAGTGGCCTGGTGCTGACCGGCAGCATCCTCTCGAACATCGCGCTGTCGGCCTACAAGCGCTTGTCGAGTTGGTCGCTGATCAATGCGCGCAAGGAAGCCCAACTGGCCGAAGACATGGTCAAGCGCCTGCAGATCAAGACCAGCTCCCTGGACCTGCCGGTGGCGTCCATGAGCGGCGGCAACCAGCAAAAAGTCGTGCTCGCCAAATGCCTGTCCACCGAGCCGGTGTGCCTGCTTTGCGACGAACCCACCCGCGGCATCGATGAAGGCGCCAAGCAGGAGATCTACCACCTGCTCGACCAGTTCGTACGGGCCGGCGGCGCCGCCATTGTGGTGTCGTCCGAAGCTCCGGAACTGCTGCACTTGAGTGATCGCATTGCCGTATTCAAGGGCGGCCGGCTGGTGACCATCAGCACCGACACTGCCCTTTCCCAGGAAGCCTTGTTGAGTCTTGCCTCATGAATGCCAAAACCCTTACCGCCCCTGTCACCACCGCGCCACGCAACCGCTTGCGCCTGTCTCTGGACCGCTTCGGCCTGCCGCTGGTGTTTATCCTGCTGTGCGTGGTGATGGCGTTTTCCAGCGAATACTTCATGACCTGGCGCAACTGGATGGACATCCTGCGCCAGACCTCCATCAACGGCATCCTCGCCGTGGGCATGACCTATGTGATCCTGACCAAGGGCATCGACTTGTCGGTAGGTTCGATCCTGGCCTTTGCCGGATTGTGCAGCGCGATGGTCGCCACCCAGGGCTATGGCCTGTTGGCGGCAGTCAGCGCCGGGATGTTTGCCGGGGCGATGCTTGGCGTGGTCAACGGCTTTATGGTCGCCAACCTGTCGATCCCGCCGTTCGTGGCCACCCTGGGTATGCTCAGCATCGCCCGCGGCATGACCTTTATCCTCAACGACGGCAGCCCGATCACCGACCTGCCCGACGCCTACCTGGCGCTGGGTATCGGCAAGATCGGCCCAGTGGGCGTGCCGATCATTATCTTCGCTGTGGTCGCGCTGATCTTCTGGATGGTGCTGCGCTACACCACCTACGGCCGCTACGTGTACGCGGTAGGCGGCAATGAAAAAAGCGCACGCACCTCCGGCATCGGCGTGCGCAAGGTGATGTTCTCGGTGTACGTGGTTTCGGGCCTGCTCGCCGGATTGGCCGGCGTGGTGTTGTCGGCACGTACCACCTCTGCCCTGCCCCAGGCCGGGGTTTCCTATGAGCTGGACGCGATTGCCGCGGTGGTGATCGGCGGCACCAGCCTGTCGGGCGGTACCGGTAGCATTGTCGGCACCTTGTTCGGGGCGCTGCTGATCGGTGTGATCAACAACGGCCTGAACCTGCTCGGCGTGTCCTCCTATTACCAGCAGGTCGCCAAGGGCCTGATCATCGTGTTCGCAGTACTGATCGACGTGTGGCGCAAGAAAAAACGCTGAAGAACGACCGATAACAATAACTGGAGTTCGACTTATGAAACTGGGTACTACCCTGGCCGCCGCGGCGGCCCTCTCCCTGCTCGCCAGCAGTGTCGCCATGGCAGCCGATGGCAAGACCTACAAGATCGGCGCAGCCGTCTACGGCCTCAAGGGCCAGTTCATGCAGAACTGGGTGCGTGAGCTCAAGGAACATCCGGCCGTCAAGGATGGCACCGTGCAGTTGACCGTATTCGACGGCAACTACGACGCCCTGACCCAGAACAACCAGATCGAAAACATGGTGACCCAACGCTACGACGCGATTCTGTTCGTGCCCATTGATACCAAGGCCGGTGTCGGTACGGTCAAGGCGGCCATGAGCAACGACGTGGTGGTCATCGCCTCCAATACGAAAGTAGCCGATGCCAGCGTGCCGTATGTGGGGAACGACGACGTCGAAGGCGGCCGCCTGCAGGCCCAGGCCATGGTCGACAAGCTCAACGGCAAGGGCAACGTGGTGATCATCCAGGGCCCGATTGGCCAGTCGGCGCAGATCGACCGGGAAAAAGGCGAGCTGGAAGTGTTGGGCAAACACCCTGATATCAAGATCATCGAGAAGAAAACCGCCAACTGGGACCGCGCCCAGGCCATGACCCTCACCGAAGACTGGCTCAACGCCCACCCCAAGGGCATCAACGGCGTGATCGCCCAGAACGACGACATGGCCCTCGGCGCTGTGCAGGCCCTGAAGTCTCACGGACTGACCTCCAAAGAGGTGCCCGTGACCTCCATCGACGGTATGCCGGATGCGATCCAGGCGGCGAAAAAAGACGAAGTCACCACATTCCTCCAGGACGCCCAGGCCCAATCCCAAGGCGCACTGGACGTGGCCCTGCGCGCCCTGGCCGGTGAGGACTACAAGCCGCAATCGGTGATCTGGGAGCGCTACGCCAAGGACGTGAAATGGGGTGACGGCACGGCCAGGAACTACATCCTGCCGTGGGTGCCGGTGACCAATGCCAATGCGGATGCGCTGTACAAGCAAGTCAGCGGCGGCAAGTAGTCAGTGGCTTGAAACACAGTCAACTGTGGGAGCTGGCTTGCCTGCGATGCAGGCACCTGGGTGCATCAGGTAGACCGGGTCGATGCAATCGCAGGCAAGCCAGCTCCCACATTGGACCGCGTTCTACCTTTTGATCTGTGACGGGAGTTATTCATGTCTGGTTTCTGGAACCAAGCCTTCGACCTCAGCGGCCGTTGCGCGGTCATCACCGGTGGCGCCGCCGGCATTGGTCTGGCCTGCGCCAACTTACTGGCGGAACGCGGCGCAAGGGTGGCGCTGCTGGACCGCGACCCGGCCGTGGTCGAGGTGGCCGCCAGCCTGGGTGCCGGGCACCTGGGCATTGCCGTCGACCTCGGCCAGACCGGCCAGATACAACCCGCCATCGACCGCGTATTCACACATTTCCAACGCCTGGATTACCTGATCAACAGCGCAGGCGTGGTGTTGCTGGACAAAGCCATCGAGGTCAGCGAAAGCGCCTGGGACACCACCCTGGACATCAACCTCAAGGCGAGTTTCTTCGTGGCCCAGGCCTGCGCCAGACATATGCTCGCCCAAGGCAGCGGGCGCATCGTCAACCTGGCGTCCCAGGCCGCTGTGATTGGCCTGGACCGTCACGTCGCCTACTGCGCCAGCAAAGCCGCCATCGTCGGCATGACCAAGGTATTGGCCATGGAGTGGGCGCCGCAGGTGAACGTCAATGCCATCTCCCCCACCATCGTCGAAACCGCCCTGGGCAAAAAAGCCTGGGCCGGCGACGTGGGTGAGCGGGCCAAATTGCAGATCCCGGCGGGGCGTTTTGCCCAGCCGGAAGAAATCGCCGGGCTGGCGCTATACCTGCTCAGCGATGCCGCGCAGATGATCACCGGCGCCAACATGGTGATCGATGGCGGCTACAGCATTCAGTAATTCCATCTTTATGTCGTGAGGTCCTGTCATGTCCACCGTCACCGAACGCACACCCGAACAACTTGCCCCGAGCATCCCCAAAACCATGCAGGCCGTGGTCTGCCATGGGCCGGAAGACTACCGCCTGGAAACCGTCGACGTGCCCACCCCCGGCCCCGACGAGATCCTGACCAAGGTCGAGCTGTGCGGCATTTGCATGGGCGATATCAAGACCTATCGCGGCGCGCCGTCGTTCTGGGGCGATGCCGAGCAACCGCGCTATGTGAAGCCGCCGATGATTCCCGGGCATGAGTTCGTGTGCCGTGTCGTCGCCCTTGGCCCAGGCGCCGAAAAGCGCGGCGTGGCGGTCGGCGACCGGGTGATTTCCGAACAGATCGTGCCGTGCTGGGGTTGCCGCTTCTGCAACCACGGCCAGTACTGGATGTGCCAGAAGCATGACCTGTATGGCTTCCAGAATAATGTGCAGGGCGCCATGGCCCAGTACATGATTTTCACCAAGGAAGGCATCATCCACAAAGTGCCGGAATCCATCGCGCCCGACGAAGCGATCCTGATCGAGCCGCTGGCCTGCTCGCTGCACGCGGCGGAGCGCGCCAACGTCGACCATGACGACATTGTGGTGGTCGCAGGCGCCGGCACTTTGGGCCTGGGCATCATCGGCGCGGTGCGATTGCGCAACCCGAAAAAGCTTATCGTGCTGGACATGAAACCCGAGCGCGCCGCCCTCGCCCTGCGCATGGGCGCCGACGAAGTCTGGAACCCGGCCGAGGTCGATGTGCTGGCCAAAATCCGCGAGATCACCGACGGCTACGGTTGCGACATCTACATCGAAGCCACCGGGCACCACAAAGCGGTCAACCAGGGCCTGGCGATGCTGCGCAAGCTGGGGCGCTTCGTCGAGTTCAGCGTGTTCAATGACGAGGCCACGGTCGATTGGTCGATCATTGGCGATCGCAAGGAGCTGGACATCCTCGGCTCGCACCTGGGGCCCTATATGTACCCGAGAGCCATCGACTTTATCGGCAACCGCAAAATCGACATGCGCGATGTGGTGACCCACAAGTTTGCCCTGGCGGACTTCAAGGAGGCGTTTGCGGTGATGGAGCGCGGCGATAAATCGCTCAAGGTGGTGCTCGAACCCTGATTCCAGCAGCAACACACAAACTGTGGGAGCTGGCTTGCCTGCGATGGCGGTGAATCAGATAAAGATTCCCCAACTGACACACCGCCATCGCAGGCAAGCCAGCTCCCACAATGGAGGGGTGTCACCCCTTAGAACAAGAACACAGGAACCCGCGTTATGAATCGAGTCATCAACGATCCCGACCAAGTGGTCGAAGACATGCTGCGCGGCATCCTGGTCGCGCACCCCGAACTGCGCCAGTACGAAACCAACCCACGGGTCATCGTCAAGGCCCGGCCCTCCGGCCAGGGTCGGGTCGGCATCGTCACCGGCGGCGGCTCCGGGCATGAGCCGGCGTTCCTCGGCTATGTCGGCCCGGGCCTGGTAGACGCCGTGGCCGTCGGCGAGATTTTCTCCTCGCCCACCGCCAAGAGCTTTTTCGACGCCTTCCGCGCCGCCGACCATGGCGCGGGCGTAGCCTGCCTGTATGGCAACTACGCCGGCGACAATATGAACGTCAAGCTGGCGATGAAAATGGCCGCCAGCAAAGACATGCGCATCCGCACCGTGGTGGCCAACGACGACGTGGCCTCGGCGCCCAAGGCCGATATCGCCAAGCGTCGCGGAGTGGCCGGGGAAATCTTCATGTGGAAGATCGGCGGTGCCGCCGCCGCCCAGCATTACGACCTCGACGGGGTGATTCGCGTCGCGCAGAAGACCGTCGACCACTGCCGCTCGATCGGTATCGGCCTCACGCCCTGCACCATCGCCGCCGTCGGCAAGCCGAACTTCCAGATCCCTGACGGCCAGATGGAACTGGGCATCGGCCATCATGGCGAGCCGGGCATCGAAGTCATTCCGATTGAACCGGCCGCCGCCATGGCTGAGCGAATGCTTGCGCCGATCCTGGCCGACCGCGACTTCAGCCAGGACGACAGTGTGGTGGTGCTGGTCTCGGGCCTTGGCGCCACGCCAGTGATGGAGCTGTACATTTTCTACGCCGAGGTGGAAAAACAACTCAAGGCCAAGGGCTTGAAGATTCACCGTTGCTACGTCGGCAACTACTTCACCTCCCTGGAAATGATGGGCGTGACCCTGACCCTGCTCGGCCTCGACGCCGAGCTGAAAACCCTGATCGACCAACCCTGCCGTTCCATCGGCATGACCCAGGCGGAGTAAACATGAGCCAGCACTTTTCCACCCGTGACGGCAGCGCCATCGTTGCCGACCTGGTCAGCGTCATCGTGGCCAATCGCGAATACCTCAGCGAAGTCGACGGCGCCATTGGCGACGGCGACCACGGCATCAACATGGCCAAGGGCTTCGCCCACTGCGGTCGCACTATCGAAGGCCGCCAACTGAGCCTGGCCCAAGCCCTGGATGAACTGACCCTGAGCCTGATGGAAGGCATCGGCGGCTCCATGGGCCCGCTGTATGGCAGCCTGTTTATTGGCATGGCCGACGAAGTGCGCAATTGTGAAGACATCGACGCCGCGACCTTCGCCCATCTGTTGCGCGGCGGCTTGACTTCACTGCAGGACATCACCGAGGCGGGCGTGGGCGACAAGTGCCTGATGGATACCCTTATTCCTGCAGTAGAGGCGTTTGAACAGGCACATGCATCCGGGGCGCCTTTCAACGATGCGCTGGAGGCGATGAAAACCGCCGCCTCCCAGGGGCGCGATTCGACCAAGGACCTGGTGGCCAAGATCGGCCGCGCCAGTCGCCTGGGCGAGCGCTCTCTCGGGGTGCTGGACGCCGGGGCGGTGTCGTGTTGCCTGATTCTTACGCGCCTGGCCGACTCGGTGCAGCCGCGACTGACTGCTTGACCTGCTGGATATACCGCGCCACCGCCGGCGCTTTTTCAAAACGCCGGTAAATCAACGACAACCACGACGACGCCTCATTGCCCTGGATATTGCGATACACCACGCCCGGCAGGCTCACATGCCCGACCATCGATGCCGGCACTACCGCAACCCCCTGCCCCAACGACACCAGGGCCACCACCGCCACCAACCCGCCCGGCTGCGCGCCGAGGCGCGGTGCGTAGCCGCCCTGGGCGGCGACATGCAAGGTGCCGCTGATTTGTTCCGGCAAGATAAACGTCTCGTTTTCCAGGTGCTCGCAGGTGATTGCCTTAAGCCCCAGCAGCCAGGAATCATGGGCCAGCGCCAGCACAAAGCCTTCGCTGTCCAGGCGCACCGCCTCCACGCCGTCCGGCAGAGTCATCGGCGAACGGATATAACCGATATCGCAGCGCCCCTCGGCCACCGCGCCCGGTAGCGCAGCCATAGCCCATTCGCGCAGGTTCACGTTCACATCGGCAAACGCCTGGCTGAACCCCCGTACCTGGCGCTGCAACAGCCCGCAGTACAGCGCCGAGGCCACGTAACCCAACTCAATATGCCCGATCTCGCCACGCCCGGCGCGCTGGGCATTGCGCTGTGCGAACTCGAATTGGCGCACGGCGGCTTCGGCCTCGCTCAGCAGCGCGGCACCCGCTTCGGTGAGGCTGACTTCGCGCTGCCGGCGGACAAACAAGCGCGTGCCCAGGCTGGTTTCCATGTCCTGGATTTGCCGGCTCAGGGTCGGCGGCGCAATGCCCAATTGCTCGGCGGCGCGGGTGAAATTGCGCTGCCGGGCCACGGCCAGGAAGTAACGAAAATGGCGGATTTCCATGGCAGTATTAGCTCAAAGGTAATGAAGTACTTCCTGGTGCCTAACAAAAATGTGATTCGCCAGGGATAAGCTCGCAGTACCTGAACACTAGAGAGCCCTTGCGATGCAAGTCAACCGAGATTTCCGTATTGCCTACCAGGTAATTTGCTTGTGAGCCGGGTCAGTCCACGCCTGACGCTGGTGACCGCCTCCGCTGTCTGCTCGTTGATCGTGCTGGATACCAACATCGTTGCCGTCACGCTGCCGAGCATCGCCCGCGACTTGGGCGCCAACTTTGCCGATATCGAGTGGGTCGTCAGCGCTTATATGCTGGCGTTCGCCGCCTTGTTGTTGCCGGCCGGGAGTATCGCCGACCGCTTTGGCCGCAAGAAAACCCTGGTCTGGGGCCTGGGTATTTTCATCCTCGCCTCCCTGGGCTGCGGCGCAGCACCCACCGCGCTGTGGCTGGACATCGCCCGGGCCGTGAAGGGGGTGGGTGCGGCGCTGCTGCTGACCTCGGCACTGGCGTCTATCGGGCATACCTTCCACGATGAAATAGAACGCGCCAAGGCCTGGGCGTTCTGGGGCGCGTGCATGGGCGTGGCGATGACCGCCGCACCGACCCTGGGCGGCTTGATTACCGAGTACCTGGGCTGGCGCTGGATTTTCTATCTCAACCTGCCGGTGGGGCTGGTACTGATGGCCTTGGTGCTGCGGGCGATTCCCGAGTCCCGCGACAGCCGATCGGCGCGCCTGGATCCCTGGGGCAGCCTGGCGTTCAGTGGCAGCTTGCTGTGCCTGATCTGGGGGTTGATCGAGGCCAATCGCATCGGTTGGGATAGCCCGCTGACCTACGCTCGCCTGCTCGGCGGTGGGCTGCTGATGGGTGTGTTTGTGCTGGTCGAGCACCTGCAGCAGCGACCGATGGTGGACTTGCAGCTGTTTCGGCACCCGCGCTTTATCGGCGCCTTGCTCGGCATGTTTGCCTATGCCGGGTGCGCCCAGGTGATGATGACGCTGCTGCCGTTCTACCTGCAGAACGGCCTGGGTTTCTCCGCGATTGCCTCGGGCCTGGGCATGTTGCCGTTTGCCTTGACCATGCTGATCTGCCCGCGCGTCGGTGTACGTCTGGCGGCACGCTTCACACCGGCGACCATGATGGCGAGTGGCTTGACCCTGGTGGGCTGCGGCAATCTGTTGAGCGCGTGGGCCGTGCAGGCCGGCGGCTATCTGCCCTTTGCCCTGGCGATCGCCGTCACCGGTGCAGGCGCGGGGTTACTCAATGGCGACACGCAGAAAAACATCATGGCCTGCGTGCCGCGGGATCGCGCGGGCATGGCCTCGGGCATGAGCACCACCATGCGCTTCAGCGCAATCATGTTGGCCATCGGCGTGTATGGCGCATTGCTGAGCAGCCACAGCGAACAGTTGCTGAGCGCGAGTATCGACCCGCAGTGGCAGGCGCAGGTGGCGGGTATTGCTTCGCGGGTGGTAGCCGGTGATATGTCCGCGGCGCTGGACTTGGTGCCCGAAGCAGCGCGAGTAACAGTGCAACCGCTGGCGCGGCAGGCGTTTGTGGGTGGGTTCAGCGGGGTGTTGTGGGTGGCGGGTTTATTGGGGTTGCTGGGCGCGCTGGTGGTGGGGGGCCTGATGCGCAAGCCGATACCCACACACAGCTGAATGTGGGAGGGGGCTTGCTCCCGATGGCGGCCTCAGGGCCGACCGGGATGCTGGATCAGACCGAGTACATATCCGTTATTTAGGTAACGGCCACTATGGGTTCCGCTCTTACAGCGGGTCACTTTCGAAAAGCGCGAAAGTAACCAAAGCGCTCTTGCCC
>NZ_SPKN01000032.1:81246-92445 GCF_023127765.1 Pseudomonas sp. W15Feb34 | reverse complement strand
GTTACCGCAGGAATGGATATGTACTCGGTCTGATCCAACATCCTGGTCGGCTGTCAGGCCGCCATCGGGGGCAAGCCCCCTCCCACATTTAATCTGCACACGGGCAATCATTCACCGCCCGCGAAAATCCCCTGCACTCAAACCAAACCGACCCATCTTGTTGTACAGCCCGCCCCGCGACACGTTGAGTTGCCGGGCGGCCAGGCGAATGTTGCCGCCCGTGTTTTTCAGCGCGGCGACGATGGCGTGCAGTTCGTGGCTGCTCAGATCCTGCGCGGGCTGGGGCTGGTAAAGGCGCAGCGTCGCCCGTTGCTGGGTTTCCAGCGGCAAGTCAGCCGGTTGGATCAACTCCCCCATCGCCAGGTTGGTCGCCCGCTCGATGGCGTTTTCCAATTCACGCACATTGCCCGGCCAGCCATGGGCTGACAGCAGCGCCAGCGCCTCCGGCGAGAAACCCTGCACTGGCTTACGCAACGAACGCGCACAGCGCTGCAGGAAATGCCGTGCCAGCAGCGGGATATCGTCGCGGCGCATACGCAAGGGTGGCACCGTGAGGTTCAACACATTGAGGCGGTAGTAAAGATCCTCACGAAACGCACCTTCGGCCACTGCCTGGCTCAAGTTGCGATGGGTGGCGGCGATGATGCGCACGTTCACTGGCCGCGAATTTTTCGCGCCCACGCGCGTCACTTCCCCCTCCTGCAACACCCGCAACAGGCTGACCTGGGCATCGAAGGACATGTCGCCAATTTCATCCAGGAAGATGGTGCCGCCATCGGCTAATTCAAACTTGCCCGCCGACCCACCTCGCGCCGAGCCGGTGAACGCGCCTTCGACATGCCCAAACAGTTCGCTCTGCACCAAGTCCCGGGGGATGGCGCCGCAGTTGACCGCCACGAACGGGCCGTTGCAACGCTCGCTGGCGTTATGAATGGCCTGGGCAAACAGCTCCTTGCCGGTGCCGCTTTCGCCGAGGACCAAGGTGGTGGCGTCGCCGCGACTGGCAATGCGCCCCAGGTGCAGCGCGTCCTGGATCGCCCGTGAGGTGCCCTGGATGGTGTCGAAGGTATAGCGCGCCTGGGTACCGATAAGGCGCCGGGTGATTTCGCGGATGCGGCGGTTTTCGCGCACCGACACGATCACCCCGCCCTGCTCCAGCGGGCATACCGAGACCAGGCAGGCGAGTTGACTGCGGTCGTGCAACTCGAAGGTGCAGTCGAGGTCGCGCACCGGCTCACCCAGCACGTCGCTCAACTCACTGCGCCCCAGGCGCTGGAACGAACTGCCGATCAGCTCCAGCCCCACCCCGAACAACTGCCGCGCATAACGGTTGAGCGCCTTGATGCAGCCGCGCTCATCCAGCACCACCAAGCCTTCGTTCAGCACTTCGAGCACCGCTTGTTGTTCTTCCAGCAACACCTGCAGCGCCATCTGCCGCGACACCGCTTCGGCTGCCGCCTGGACGGTGCCCAGGGTATGGAAATGAAACCAGCCGGGCTCGGCGGTCAGCGTGAGCATGGCCAATGTCAGGCCCTGGGCATCCTTGATCGGCGCAGCGGCGCAGTGCATGCGGCGCTGGCGCAGGGCGCCGGCAAAATTCTCCTCGGCCAATACGTACACCAGGCGATCTTCGGCCAGGGCCAGCCCGGTGCAGTTGGTGCCCTGTACCGATTCCAGCAGGCGACTGCCGACGGGGGTGATGTCCAGCCCGCAGAAATACAGGGTGGTGCCCTCGGCATCGGTGAGGTTGATATGGCCGCGTGGGTTATAGGCCAGCAAGCCGTGCATGACCTGCGCGGCAGCGGCGATCAGTACGCGGTGATTGGCCAGGGTTGCCGCCAGCGTTTGGGCGGCAACGAAACGGTAGTGGCTGTGACCGGGATCGATCCTTGCCTCGAGACTGCGCCGCCACGAATCCCAGATGACCTGGCGCACCTCGGCCGGGCGTTCGACCTGGCCGGACAGACACGCTCGCCAGCCCTGCTCCAACGCAGCGACGGGTCCGTCATTCAGCGCATCAGGTCCAAGGGCCGTGAGGTATTCGAGGTCTTGCACGCTGAATGTGAGGCTCATCAAGGCATCCATGTTCATATTTTTGACATGTCAGTATAGACATGTCATCTGAATGAACACATTTTGTTTACTGATTTTAATAACCTATTAAAAATCAGTTAGTTATGAGTTGGCACACCCCTTGCTCTTACCTCTATGCCAGCCAGGACTGTCCTGCGGGCCAACAATAAAAAGGGGTCACTTCATGAGTACACAGAATATCCGCCTGGGCTTGATCGGTGCCGGTCGCATGGGCAGCTTCCACGGCCTTACGGCGGCGCGCCACATCCCCGGTGCCTGCCTCGCCGCCATCGCCGATCCTACCCCAGGCCAGGCCGCACGCCTGGCAGCAGAGCTGGGGGTGGACAAGGTCTACACCGACCCGCAACAGCTGTTGGACGACCCGGAGATCGACGGCGTACTCATTGCCGCCCCCGCCCGCAGCCACGCCGAACTGGTGATCAGCGCCGCCCGCGCCGGCAAGGGTATCTTCTGCGAAAAACCCATGGCGATCACCCTGGACGAAGCCGATCGCGCCATCGCCGCTGCCGCCGACGCCCGCGTGCCGTTGCAGGTCGGTTTCAATCGGCGTTTCGCCAAGAGCTTCCGTACCGCGCACCTCGATGTCGCCGCCGGCCGCATCGGTACGCCGCAGTTGCTGCGCTCGCTGACCCGCGACCCGGCACTGAACAACCCTGCCAACTCGCCGCAATGGGTGATCTTCCTGGAAACCCTGATCCACGACTTCGACACCCTGCGCTACCTCAACCCCGGCGCCGAAGCGGTGCAGGTATATGTGATGGCCGACGCGCTGATCGCCCCAGCGTACAAAAGCCAAGGCTTGCTCGATACCGCCGTGGTCACGATCCGCTTCGACAACGGCGCCATCGCCACCGCCGAGGCCAACTTCCAGGCGGTGTATGGCTACGATGTGCGCGGTGAAGTGTTCGGCAGCCAAGGCATGCTGAGCATGGGCAGCCTCAATGACTGCGACCTGGTGCGCTACCTGGCCGAGGGCATCCAGGCCGACACCCAACGAATGGACACTGACCTGCTGCGCGACGCCTACATTGCCGAACTCAACCACTTTGTCGACTGCCTGCGCAGCGGCGCCAAGCCCCTGGCCAGCGGTGAGGATGCGCGCGCGGCCCTGGCGATTGCGCGCGCCTGCATCGAGTCGTACGAAACCGGCAAGTCTGTGGCCGTGCAAGGGGCGCGGCCATGATGCCGTTCAAATTAGCCGTCAGCGCCGAGATGGTGTTCCTCGACCTGCCCTTCATCGAACGGGTCAAACGTATCCACGCCCTGGGGTTCAGCGCCGAAATCTGGAGCTGGACCGACAAGGACATCGACGCCCTGGCCGCGACCGGCGCGGACTTCACCTCGATGACCGGCTACATCAGCGGCACCCTCACCGACCCCGAAGGCAGTCGCCAACTGCTCGACAGCGCCCGCGAATCCCTGGGCATCGCAGAGCGCCTCAATTGTCCCAGCCTCAACCTGCACGGCACCGGCCTGGGCGCCGGCGGCCTGCCGGTGCAGCCGGTCAACCAGGCCACCGGCCGCATGTGGCTGAGCGCCTGCAAGACCCTGGAAAAAATCGCGCGCCTGGGGGAAGACGCCAGCCGTGTGTTCCTGCTGGAAAACCTCAACACCGCCGTCGATCACCCCGGCACGCCGTTCGCCCGCGCCGACGACACCCTGGCCCTGATCGAAGCCGTGGGCAGCCCGCATCTGAAGATGAACCTGGACCTGTACCACGCGCAGATCGGCGAAGGAAACCTGATCGAATTGATCCAGCGCGCCGGCGGCGCCATCGGTGAAATCCAGGTGGCCGACGTGCCCGGGCGCAAGGAACCCGGCACCGGCGAAATCCACTACCCGGCCATTGCCCGTGCGCTGCACGCCATGGGCTACACCGGCGTGGTCGGCCTGGAGGGCTGGGCCAGCGGCACCTGCGAAGTGGCCCTGGAGCGCTTCCGCCAGGCATTCACCCTATAACAATAAAAGGAACACACTTATGCATCGTTATTCATTGCTAGTGGCCGCGCTGCTGTTGCTGTTCAGCCAATGGACCTTCGCCGCCTATCGCATCGGCGTGAGCATTGCCCGGGTTGACGATAACTTCATGACCTATGTGCGTAGCGGCCTGGAGGCGGCAGCGAAACAGCAGGACGTGCAGATCCAGTTCGAAGACGCCCAGGGCGATGTGGTGCGCCAGCTCAATCAAGTAGAGGGGTTTCTCAACCAGAAAGTCGACGCGGTGATCGTGCTGCCGGTCGACACCGCCGCCACTGCCAATATCACCCGCGCCGCCGTGGCGGCCAAGACGCCACTGGTGTACGTCAACCGCCACCCGGATGAACGCACGCTGCCAAAGGGCGTGGTTACGGTGGCGTCCAACGACATCGAGGCTGGGCAATTGCAGATGCGCTACCTCGCGGAAAAACTCGGCGGCCAGGGCAACGTGGCGATCATCATGGGCGACCTTGCGCAGAACGCCACCCACGACCGCACCGAGGGCGCCAGGCAGGTGCTCAAGGACTTTCCCGGTATCAAGATCGTTGAACAGCAAAGCGCCGAATGGCAACGCAACAAAGGCATGGACCTGACCAGCAACTGGCTGCTGGCAGGTACGCAGTTCGATGCGATCGTGGCCAACAACGATGAAATGGCAATTGGCGCAGCCATGGCATTGCAGCAAGCGGGCAAGGCCAAGGGCGAGATTGCGATCGTCGGCATCGACGGCTTGCCCGACGGCCTGGCGGCCATCAAGCGTGGGCTGCTTGCTGCGTCGGTGTTCCAGGACCCCAAGGCCCAGGCGACCCAGGCGGTTCGAGCGGCGATCAAGATGATCAAGGGCGAACCGATTGAAGCCGAAGTGTGGGTGCCGTTTGAACTGATCACGCCTGAGCAGGTGGCGGCATTCGAACAGCGCTACAAATAAACCGAAGACAAGGAGAGCCAGTGTGGGAGGGAGCAAGCCCCCTCCCACACTGGCTCTGAATCAGTCCAGGTCACTCGCGTCATGCCGTTCGGGCAACTGCTCCTCACCCGACACCCTGTTCACCCGTCGCCCGCGCTGCACCGCCGGCCGTGCGTCAATCGCGTCGGCCCAGCGCTGCACGTGCTTGTATTCATGCACCGAGAGAAACTCCGCCGAGTCGCCGTACAAGCGGCCTTTGACCAGCCCGCCGTACCAGGGCCAGATGGCGATATCGGCAATGGTGTACTCATCGCCGGCGATGTACTCGCTCACCGCCAGGCGCTTGTCCAGCACATCCAGTTGGCGCTTGGCTTCCATGGCAAAGCGGTTGATCGGGTACTCCATCTTGCTCGGCGCATAGGCATAGAAATGTCCGAAACCTCCGCCCAGGTAAGGCGCGCTGCCCATCTGCCAGAACAACCACGACAGGCATTCAGCCCGGGCCGCAGGCTCGCTGGGCAAGAACGCGCCGAATTTCTCGGCCAGGTATTGCAGGATCGCGCCGGACTCGAACACCCGAATCGGCGTGGCGCCACTGTGGTCCATCAGCGCCGGAATCTTCGAGTTCGGGTTTACCCCCACAAAGCCACTGCCGAACTGGTCGCCGTCACCGATCTTGATCAGCCAGGCGTCGTATTCGGCACCGGTGTGCCCCAGCGCCAGCAATTCCTCAAGCAGAATCGTGACCTTTTGGCCATTGGGCGTAGCCAGGGAGTACAGCTGCAATGGGTGCTTGCCTACTGGCAGCGCCTTTTCGTGGGTAGCACCGGCGATGGGCCGGTTGATACTGGCAAAGGTGCCGCCGCTTTCGGTGTCCCAGGTCCAGACCTTTGGGGGTACATAATCAGCCATGCCACTGCTCCTCAGGGATTGCGATAAACGAAGCGTTCCAGACTAAACCAAAGACGGGTGATGCGTCACACCGGCCTCCCCGTCTTGTCGAGGCACCTGTACGCGCAGGGCGATAAGCAAGGCCGCGAGCAACATCAATACACCCGCACCCACAAATACCCCACCAATGCCGCTGACGCTGAACATCAACCCGCCACCGGCAGCCCCTGCGGCAATCGCCGACTGCACCGAAGCGACCACCATGCCGCCGGCACTTTCGGCCTGGTCCGGCACGGCACGGGCGACCCAATTGGACCATGCCACCGGTACGCCGCCGAACGCCATGCCCCACAGCGCCAGGAGCAACGCCTGGCCCGGCAGTGACACCGGCAGCCAGACCAGGGCCAGCGCCGCAATGCCTACCAGCACCGGCATCAACACCAACGTCCCACGCGGGTGGCGCACCAGCAGCCAACCGGCGAGCAAGGTGCCGACGAAATTCGCCACGCCGAAGCCCAGCAGCATCAGGGCCAGCCCTTGGGTATCGACGCCGGTGGTGCTTTCCAGGAACGGGCGAATATAGGTGAACAATGCGAAATGCGCGGTATGTACCAGCACGCAACCGAACATGCCCATGGCGATACCCGGGCGCAGCAGCACTTCCAGCACGGTACGCAGGCGCGCGGTACCATTGGGCACCAGGCGCGGCAGGGTGAACGCCTGGAACGCCAGGGTCACCGCACCTACTGCAGCCGCCGCGATAAACGCACTGCGCCAGCCGTACAGGCCACCCAAGTAGCTGCCCAGCGGCACGGCGACCACGGTACCCGCCGCAATTCCGCTGAAGATGATCGACAGCGCCCGTGGCAGGGAAGCCGCCGGCACCAGACGCATGGCCACCGCCGCCGCCATGCTCCAGAAACCGCCCAGGGCGATGCCCAGCAGGATGCGCATCAACAGCAGTACGGTCAGGCTGGAAGACAACGCCACCAGCAGGTTGGAGGCGATCATCAGCGTGGAGAACCCCAGCAGCACCACGCGCCGGTCGATGCTTCGGGTCAGGCCGGGCACCAGCAAACCGGCAAACAACGCCACCACTGCCGTCACCGTCACGGCCTGGCCGGCCAGCGCCTCCGAGACACCCAGGTCCAAGGCCATGGGGGTCAACAAACTGGCCGGCAGGTACTCCGCCGTCAGCAAGCCGAACACCCCCATCGCCAAAGAAAACACCGCCAGCCAGGCCGGCTCCGTCACAATCCCGGCAGGGGCTTGGGCTGCATTGTCATTCATCACAGGTCATCCTCGGATCATTGGCAAGGCGGCCAGTCTAGGTTTGCCCGTCAGGATGATCTATGATGCAAACCCTTGAGTTTTTGACCGAAACCCCGAACATGACTGCCGCGCATGCTTTTACCCTGTCTTCCGACCTGATCAATGAGCTGCTGCGCGGCATGCGCCTGCGGGGTGTGCAGTACCGCCGCATCCAGGCCGGGCCGAGCTTCGGCATGGGCTTTGACGCCAAGCCCGGCCACGCCTATTTCCACTTTCTCGCGGCCGGCCATGCGACCTTGCGCGGCGAGGACGGCAACCTTTTCGAGCTGTCGGCGGGCAATGCGGTATTCATTGCCCATGGTGGCGCGCATGCACTGTTATCCGATGCGAGCGCCGGTGTGCACGATATCGGCGATTTCGACAGTGCCCCGTTGGGGGATGCGGTCTGCGCCGTGGATGCCTCCCCTAATGCGACGCCCAGCACCTTGCTGTTCAGTGCCTGCATGGAGTTCGAACTTGGCAGTATCCAGGGGCTCGGCAACCTGATGCCGGCGCTGATGCTGATCGATGCAGGGGGCCAGCGTTACCCCGGCCTGATGCCGATCCTGGCGGTGATGGAACGGGAAGTCTCCACGGCCCGCATCGGCTTTGCCGGCATCCTGGCGCGCCTGGCCGATGTGGTGGCAGCGATGATCGTACGCGGCTGGGTCGAATGCGCCTGCGGCAACGCCTCGGGCCTGGTGGCAGCGTTGCGCGACCCGCGCCTGGCCCGCGCCCTCCTCGCTCTGCACCAGCAACCGGGCCGCGACTGGAGCGTGGCGGAGCTGGCTGCGCACTGCCATACCTCGCGCTCGGTATTTGCCGATCGCTTCCAGGCCACTCTCGGTATACCGCCGTTGCGCTACGCTACGGAACTGCGCATGCGCCTGGCCACGCAGTGGCTGAGCCTGGAGCGCATGCCCATCGAAACCGTCGCGCAACGCCTTGGCTACACCTCCCAGGCAGCGTTCAGCCGCGCCTTCAAGCGCATCACCGGGCAACCGCCCGGGGCGGCCCGCAGTTCAATGTAGCGACCGCCCCTTCAAGCATTGCGCACCCTGATCATGAAGCCTTAATCTCGTCAGCCAATCACACCGCGAAAGCAATGGAGGCTGCATGAAACTGGTCGGAATGCTGGACTCGCCCTACGTACGCCGCGTGGCGATTTCCCTGGACTTGTACGGCATGGATTTTGTGCATGAACCGCTGTCGGTGTTCAGCACCTACGCGCAATTTGCCCAGATCAACCCCGTGGTCAAAGCCCCCTCCCTGGTGTTGGACGACGGGACGGTGCTGATGGATTCGAGCCTGATCCTCGATTACCTGGAAGCACTGGCACCGGCTGACAAGAAGCTGCTGCCCCAACAACCGGCAGCACGCGCCCACGACCTGCAACTGCTCGGACTGGCTCTTGCCGCCTGTGAAAAGAGTGTGCAGATCGTCTATGAACACAACCTGCGCCCAGCCGAAAAGTTACATGCACCGTGGATCGAACGCGTCAGTGGGCAATTGCTGGCGGCCTATGCCCTGCTGGACAAGCAACTGGCAGACAGTGAAGCACTGACCCAGGCATCCATTACAGCAGCGGTCGCCTGGTCGTTCAGCCAGTTCACCGTGGCGTCGGTGGTGAAGACGGATGCGTTCCCCAACCTGAAGCGCCATGCTGAACGCCTGGAACAGCACCCGGCGTTCAAACGCTACCCAATCGCCTAAGCATCGCAGTTCATATGTGGGAGGGGGCTCGCCCCCGTGACGGCCTGACAGCCGGCGCCTCTCTACCTGACACCCCAGGATCTAAATGTGGGAGCTGGCTTGCCTGCGATGACGTCGGCCCAGCGAACATTGATGTGGGTTGACCCACCGCTATCGGGGTGTAGCCCCCCTCCCACTCGCGACCTTCACAATTTTTTGGAACCGTGTTTCTACACCCAGCCGCCGTCAACGATAAAGTTTTGCGCCGAACACATCGCCGAGGCATCCGAGGCCAGAAACAGGGCCATATTGGCGATGTGTTCCGGCATCACACTGCCAGGCAGGCACTGGCTACGGGCGATCAACTCCCGAGCCGCATCATCCACCCACATGGCCAATTGTTTTTCCGTCATCACCCAGCCCGGCACCAGTGTGTTGACGCGGATATGGCTCGGCCCCAGCTCCCGCGCCAGGCCTCGAGTCATGCCGTGGGCGGCAGCCTTGCTGGCGGCGTACACCGGGTAGCCGGCAGAAGCCATCATCCAGCCGACCGAACCCAGGTTGATGATCGAGCCGCCACCCGCCTCTTTCATCATTGGCACCACCGCCTTTGCGGCAAAGAAGGCGTGCTTGAGGTTGACAGCGATCAACCGGTCAAACATTTGCGAGTCGATTTCTTCCAGGCTGTGGCGCACATCATTTGCCGCGTTGTTGACCAGCACCGTGATCGGCCCGAGGGAATGCTCGAAGCGCCGGATTGCCGCACCGTAGCCAATCTCATCGGTGATATCGCAGCACTCGAACTCGACGGTGTGGCCCTTAGAGTTCAGCAGTGCCGCCAAGCGTTCACCCTGGCTTTGCGCGCGATCCACAAACGCCACTTTGGCACCCTGGGCGGCAAAGGCCCGCACCATGAATTCGCCAATCCCTGACGCCCCGCCGGAGATCAATACGCTCTTGCCCTTGAGGTCGGGATAAATGGCGTGTTCAGTACTCATAACGTAGTGCCTCGATCAATTAGTCTTATTTTATTTTACGAAATCGGCGTTAAAGGCTATAAATCTGCTGGATAACCGGTGAAATATCTCACATTAGTAGAACTATTCAACCCAAAAACAACAAAAGGAAGTTCGACATGAAGCACCCTCGATACCTGTTGTCCGGTCTGGCGCTGTCCATGCTGATCGCCAGCGGCGGCGCTCACGCCGCCGGCCTTACCAGCGAGCACAAGCCTTTCGGTAAAACCAATGACGGCACCGCCGTCGAACAGTACGTGTTGCGCAACAGCCATGGCATGCAAGCCACGGTAATTACCTACGGCGGTGTATTGCAGTCGCTGAAGGTGCCTGACAAAAACGGCAAGCTCGACGACGTAGTGCTGGGTTTCGATGATGTGCAAGGCTATCAAGGCGGTACTGCATTTTTCGGCGCAACCATCGGCCGCTTCGGCAACCGCCTGGCCGGCGGCGCCTTTGAACTCGACGGCAAACGCTACCAGGTGCCGCTCAACGACGGCCCCAACTCGCTGCATGGCGGCGCCCAGGGCTTCGACAAACAGGTGTGGCACGCCGAGCCCGTCAAGGACAAGGATTCGGTGGGCGTCACCCTCACCTACCTGTCCAGGGACGGTGAAATGGGTTTCCCCGGCAACCTGAAGACCGAAGTCACTTACCGCCTCAACGACAAGAACGAACTGCACATCGACTACAAGGCCACCACCGACAAACCGACGGTACTCAACCTCACCAATCACAGCTACTTCAACCTCGCCGGCGCGGGTAACGGCGACATTCTCAAGCAGGTCGCCACCTTGCACGCCAGCCACTACACGCCGGTGAATGCCACCTTGATCCCCACCGGTGAGCTGGCTCCGGTCAAGGGCACACCGATGGACTTCCTCAAGCCCACGCCTATTGGCCAGCACATCAAGGCGGACCATCCGCAGCTCAAATTTGCCGAGCCGAAACAAGGCGGGTTCGACTTTAACTGGGCCTTGGATACCAAAGGTGATGTGAAGCAGCTTGCTGCCCAGGTGCATGACCCTGAGTCGGGGCGGCGCTTGCAGCTTTACACCAGTGAGCCTGGGGTGCAGTTCTACACCAGCAACTTCCTGGATGGTTCGGTGAAGGGCAAAGGTGGCAAGACGTACCAGCACTGGAGCGGGTTTACCCTGGAGACCCAGCATTTTCCGGATGCGCCTAACCAACCCGGCTTTGCCTCAACTCGCTTGAATCCAGGGCAAACCTATATCCAGAACACCATTTTCAAGTTCACCGCCGATTAAAACTGTGGGAGGGCTACACCCCGATGAGCATAGGTATCTGCAC
>NZ_SPKN01000032.1:0-81121 GCF_023127765.1 Pseudomonas sp. W15Feb34 | reverse complement strand
TACGGGCACACCGAGCCTAGGCGAGGTGCCGAGTGGTGGGGCAAGAGCGTTTGGGTTACTTTTGCGCTTTTTTCAAAAGTGACCCGCTGTAAAAGCGGAACCAATATCAGCCGTTACCCAAATAACGGATATGTACTCGGTCTGATCCAGCATCCTGGTCGGCCCCGAGGCCGCCATCGGGAGCAAGCCCCCTCCCACAGGTCCGGCGTAACGCCAAAGTTGTGTAAATACCCATGCCCCCAGTAAAAGCTCGCACATTCCTCCCCACCCACTAAGCTCAATCTCGAACAAAAACAGCGAGCAGCCCGCCATGCCCCATCTCACCGAAACGTTCCGCAGCCGCTACCGCGCCAACGTGAGTCGCCATTACAACCCCTGGCTACACGCCGCGTTCGTCCTCGGCTACGGCATCACCTGTATCACCCTGGCCTGGTCCTCCACCGCACAGATCACCGCCCTGCAGTGGCTGACGGTGCCCTTGACGCTGGTGTTCTTCAACCTGTGCATCTACCTCGTGCACCGTCATCTCGGCCATCACAAACACTCATTCGCCCGGCTGTTCTACGCGCGCCACACCGGCGATCACCACAGTTTCTTCACGCCCGGCCACATGACCTACGACAGCCCGCGTGACTGGCGCGTCATCCTGTTCCCCGCCTGGCTGATCGTACTGCACAGCCTGGCCATCACCCTTCCCGGCTGGTGGCTGCTCAAGCAACTGAACCCCAACGTGGCGGGGTTGTTTGCCGGGTGCATGATCCTCGGCTACCTGCTCTACGAGGTGTTCCACGCCTGCGAACACTTGCCCGCTGAACACCCGGTGGCGCGCCTGCCGTGGATTCGCCAAATGCATCGCCTGCACGCCCTGCATCACCGTCGCGAGCTGATGCAGGGGCGCAATTTCAATATCGTGTTGCCGTTGATGGATTACCTGTTTGGCACGCTGCATTGGGAGCCGGCCACAAAAAAAGGGAGCAGCCCAGATGGACTGCCCCCTGCTTCACATTCCTAGATCAATCAGCGCACGATGGTCTGGCTGCAAATGTGGCCCAGGCTGACGTATTGGGTGATATTGCCGCCTACGCCCACACCCGGAAACTCCTTGAGCTCGATGCGCCAGCCACCTTCGTTGAACCAGGTTTCCCAGTTGTAGGTCTGGCCCGACGCGCTGTCCGGGTACCGCACTTTATAGTCGCCGGAGCAAGTGCCCAAGGCGACATTGCCCGAAGCTGCACCCGTGATGCCGGTCTTGGCCTCATAGTTGACCCAGTTGTAAGTTGCACCAAAGTGCTTGTCGACCCGCAGCACTGGGGTGACCCCGCGCAATGGCTCACCGGTGCTGTCCGACCATTGGGTGCTCCAGCTCAGATTGCGGGCTGCCTGGGTGGCCAGCTGGAAGATCGAGCTGGGAATGCGCACTACGTTATCGCCGTTCACGTTGTGCTGGTTCAAGCGAGGCGCCGAACCCAGGGTCAACTTGTACTGCGCCTGAGGGTTCAACGCCACCGCCGGGTTCGCCCGCACACGTACCTTGACCGTGTAGCCCGGCGTCAGGTTCGGATAGGTGGAGGTGGAATCCGGCTGAATCACTACCCAGTTATTACCGTCGAAACGCTCGAAGATCCACTGGTTGCGCGTACCCGCACCATCATCACCCAGGAACATGCCGACACCCTGGCCACGCAGCGACGTGAAGGAGAAGTAATCCACATCATTGACGCTGTCGAGGTTACCGGTCACCTGATTCAGCGCATCCGGCAGGGCAAATGCGGTTTGCTCGGTATCGTTGGGCTCGTAGGCATCAATGTTGCTGTCTACCGCCACGCCGAAGCTGAACTGCGAGTTGCTCGCGGCATTGGCCACCATGAACCAGTAGTAGTCACCGGCCGGCAATACACCGTTGAGGTACTCATCGGCATTGCCGGCGTTATCAGACGTGCCCAACGGGGTCAGATTACCCTGCCCGTCATCGTGGAACAGGGTCAGCGACATGTCCGTGCCGACACTCTGGTTCAACAACTGCACCTGAATTCGCGCATTCTTCGGCAGGTTGAAGTGGTAGGCGATCTGCGCGCCGGTCTCCACCCCGGTCAGCGTGTAAAGGGTGTTGATATCCAGAGTTGGAAACAGCGGAGTGAAGGCAGCAACCGCCGCTTCCTTGAGTTTCGCCTGATCGGGCTTTACCAACTCGCCTACCTTGGCATCAACCACCGCATTACTGGCAATTGCCTTGCCGGCTGACACCTTGGGCTTGCCGGCCTTGGCTGCATCGAGCTTTTGCTTGAGTGCGTCCGAGACAATGGCCTTCTCCACTGTGCCACCTTGTTTCAACGCTTTGTCCACGGCCTGCTTGACCGTCTGCGCACTGAGCTTGGGAGGGGTTTGCTCGGCCAGGACAAAGGCCGAAACAAAGCAGGAGGCCATCATGGCCGCGCCTAGCATAAGGGCTTTTTTCGATTTCATTTTTTATCCATCCATAGTTAAAAAATTGAAGCTCAGGTGACCGGTGACATCCGGTCACCTAGGATGGACTGTAGGACAATACTGTACGCATGAACAGTATTTTTTAAAAAATGTGAACCATGGTATTCAGGTCGTGGAAGCGAGCACCTCTAAAGCCAGGTGCACCAATAGCCCCAACTGATAGCCCAAATCATCGCAAGGCGATAAGGCCATACAGCCCAACGCCTGAGCGCTGACGGAATGGCGGCTGACTCTGCCTCAGTCATAAAGCCTTCTTTCACGGAGCTTTCTGGCGCGCGAAGGATATCAATCATCAGACACATACGATGAAATCTGATAAACCGCTGGTTTCGTCCCCAGCGTTGCCGATGTTTACGGACCTGCGGGTTTTCACTGAAGTAACCTTCCAACTCATCGAGTTTTGTTCGTTCGAAAAAAAGTATCAGTCCCAAAACCACAAACGTCCCGATAATCATCACAGCGGTATAGGCGAGAAAAAAATCCATGCTCAAGCCCCCCCTGGCTGGAATATCAAATCACCGTTGTTCTCTACAATTTTTCCACCCAGGAACGCCCCACCATCCCCGCCCTTCTTACCTCCTAGATACCCTGCCATCGCCCCCCCAATTATTGCGCAGGTCAGAGCACCGGTTCCTCTCGTCGCGACACCTAGAAAAATGTTGCATGCACGGCGTGTTAACTCAGCACCAAGCCCCCCTGCGCCAGCAGCCCCTACCACCCCACCCACCAACCTCCCCGTCTCCACATATTTCGCTCTTTTGCATTGCACCTCCCTTCCCACCACACACGCCTCCCTGATTTCCAAACCCGCCACGCCTACATCCATCGCCAGCCCTACATAAGTCCCATTCCCCAGCCATTTCGAAGCCTGCGCAACTGCCCCGATCCGCTGTGCATACCCTGCTATTTCGCCTTTATGCAGGTAGCTCTTGGTTGAAACGCCAAGCACCTTTTTCAATGACTGATTCCCCCTCAGCCCTGTCCCAAACCGCGCTGCACCTTGCAGTTGCCTATCCAGGTTCCCGAACAGCATCTGCCGTTGTCGAACAAACTCAACCCGGTCCAAGCCACCCCCTTTCAACCGCTGATGTAACTGTTCAATCGACTCGAGCGTAAGCACCACCTCATCCAGATGTCGCCCCCACGCAGATGTCGCACTCCCCACGCCTATCGAGCCATACCCCAACAGGCTCTGCAGCAGGTCATAGTCATTGATCACTGCTGGCCCAGCCGACGCATCCAGTGCCAGTCCCCGGCGAATTTCTTCGGCATAGCGCATCAACCAGGCTTCTTCGGCACTGCAAGTTACGCTGTAATTATCAGGAATAATCACCAACTGTCCTGGCGTCACCAGCTTATGGCGCAGGTGCCGATTCAACACATCGAAATGATCAGAGCGCTGCCGATTCAACGCCCCACCCATTAGCCTGGACTTCAAACTGAGGTAGTCCGTGGTGCGGTCGTTGAGGTATGCCTGCGCCATGCCTTACATCTCGAATGCCATGAAGATGGCATCGAAATATAAGCAAGCGCCTACAGCCCGGACACAAGCAGGCGGGGGTCAAACAATACGTTTGGGAAGTTGCCTACACAGCAAAAGATAAGCGCCTACGGAAGACGCCCTAATACCCCGTCATCTCCAAATACCCCACCCCACCCTCGAACTTCACCGGCCCTTCCCAGTAGGGAATCCCCAGGTTCATCCACGCTTGCGGATTGACCGCCTCGGTGGTGATGTCCAGGTGTTTGCCGGGGATCTTCAGCGACCAGCGCGTGGGAATGCTGCGCCCGTCAATCTCGGTTCTGGTCAGCGGCGCCAGTTGAATATCTGCGTTGTGCAGGGTCTCGGTGCGGCCCTGGGCGTCGATCCAGGTTCCGATGAGGTACCCACCGCCGTCTTTGTCTCGCACGCGAAACAGCATCAGTTGCGCGCCCCGGTCCAGGTGCAGGGAGAACCAGTCCCAGCCGGTCTGGCTGGCGGCCAGGGGTTGGCTGCTCCATTCGCGGTCGAGCCAGGCCGGGCCGCTGACTTCGTACGTCTGGCCGTCGATACTGATGCTGCCGGTGGCAGTGAAAAACGGCTGGCTGTAGTAGTACGACGCCTGGCCCTGGTCGGATTTGCGGCTGTAGCCGTTGTCGCCTTGCAGCACCAACGGGCGGCTGGAGGTCAGTTGCAGGTCGTAGGCGAATTGCCCGCCACTGGCCTTGAGTTGCATATCGGCCAGAGCGCTAGTGGCGCCTGGGCGGGTGGCGAAGTTCCAATCGTCGATCCAGGCGTTGAACGGCAACGCTTGCGCTCCGGCCTGGCCGACACCACCACGGGCGAAGCGTTCGGCGGCGTAGTGGTGGGTGGCGCTGGTGACGGCGGCGTGGCCGAGCCAGATGGTGGAGTCGCGCCAGCCTTGCTGCATCGGCCCGGCATTCACGGCGTTGCGAAACAAGGTCCATTGCACGCCGAACACATTGCCCTGGGCATCCTTGAGGTTGGCGGTGACGTACCACCATTCGATGCGAAAGCCTGGGTGCGGGCCGTGATCTTCGGGGAAGCTGAAGACTTTGCCGGGGACCACTTGGGCAAATTCCGCCGCATCGCTGCCCAGCCCGGCGAAGCTTTCCTCGGGTGCAGGCGGCTTGTCACAGGCACTCAACAGCAGCAGCAACACCCCCCACGCCAACGCTTTAATCTTCATTTGCAAAGGTCCTCAACAAATCCGCCGGGCGGCTGCGGTAGAGCTGCCATAGCGGCCAGGCCGAGGCCAGCAATGTCGCAAGCAACGCCAGCCCCATCAACTGCGCAAGCTGCCCGGGGAATACCTGCAACGGCAGGCGCCAGCCGAACGCCTGGACGTTGATCACCGCATCCAGGCACCACGCCAGCAACAGCCCCAACGGCAACGCAAGGACCAGCGTCAGTACCGCCAGCAGCCAGGTCTGGCCAAGGTTGAGCAGCATCAGTTGGCGGCGTGTCACCCCCAGCGCCCACAACGGCGCAAGTTGCCCGAGGCGACTCTGGCTCTGGGTCAGCAGGCTGATGAACAATGCCACGCCCGCCACGCCCAGGGTCAGACTGTTCAACGCAGCAGTGGCGGCGAAGGTGCGTTCGAAGACCTGGCTGGACCACCCCTTGAGTTGTTGTTGATCGACGATACGGCTGTCTTCCAGGGCAAACTCGCGCTGCACTTCACCCACCAGCGGCTGCACATCCTGGGGCGCCACGCGCAGGTTGAATCGCACCGGTGACAGCGTCGGCCAATGAGCCAACAGGTGCTTGGCGTTGACCAGCATATGGCCCTTGGGGTTGCCATAGTCGGCGTAGATTCCGACGATTTCCGGTGCCCATGTGCCCTGCGGGGTGGGGACTTGAACCCTGTCGCCCAGGCGCACGTTCAAGCGCCGCGCCAACTGCTCGCTGAGCATCACGCTATCGTCTTGCAGCAAGCGGTCCCAGGGTGTGCTCGTCGCCTCCAGCAACGGCCAGTGCTGACGATAGGTGGGGTTGTCGACCACACCAAACAGCTCCGCCGGCCAGCCTTGCAACTGCACCGCGACCTGCCAGCTGGGCAGCACCGCCTGCACCAACGGCTGCTGTGCCAACCATGTGTGCAGTTGCTGCGCCTGAGCCGGATTTTGCGGGTTGAGGTAAAGCTCGGCGGTCAGGCGTTGTTCCAGCCAGTGGTTGAAGGTCTGGCGAAAACCCGAGGTCATGGAGCTTGCGCCAATATTGGCCGCCAGGGCCAGCAACAGCGCCATGAGTGCCAAGCTCAAGGCTGGCAGTTGCTGGCGACAGTCGGCGAGGAACCACTGGCCCAGTACCGAACGACTGCGCCCCAGCACGCCGTTCAACAGCGCATTGAGCAACACCGGCAAACCCAGTGCAGCGCCCAGCAGCAAGGCCGCCATCAGCACGAATCCGGCGGCCAGGCTGTTGCCCAACTCCAGGGCCAGCAGTGCAATGAGCAGCGCCGCAACCGCCACCCAACCCTGGCGCCGCAACCAGCGCCCGTGGGCCTCATGCCAGGCTTGTGCATTGGCCAGCGCCAGCAACGGCAAACGCGCCGCACGCCACAGGCTGCTGGCCCCTGCGAGCAAGGCGCCGAGCAGGCTCAAGCCCAGCCCTGCAAGCCACCACCCCGGGCTCAAGCTCAGTTGACCTGCCACTTCGGCCCCGTACAGGCCGCGCAAGCTGGCGGCGACGTCCGGCAGCAACAGGCTGGCCAGCAGGTAACCGCTGGCGACCCCGAGTACACCGCCCAGCAATGCCAGAAATCCCAGTTCGACCCCCAGGCTCAGGATCAGCATTCGCGCACTGACCCCGCAGGCACGCAAAGTGCGCAACAGACCCCGCCGTTGTTCCAGGGCCAGGCCGATGGCTGCGTGCACGATAAACAACCCGACCACGAAGGACAAAAAGCCCAAGGCGTCGAGGTTCAGATGAAAGCTTTCGGTGAGACGTGAGAGGTTGTTGTCCTCGCCCTGCTTGAGTTGCAACCCGGCGGGCGCTTGGGGATGGCGGGCGGCGAAGGCGTTGTCCAGCAGCAAGCGCGACAGCCGCCCCTGCATGTTCAGCACGGGTTGGGCAAAACCGATATCGGTAAGCAGCATACCGGGGGCCATGTCCGGCTGAACCTGCAACGGCGGCAAGCGCTGCCCGCTGGCCGTCAGCGGTTGTTCGCCTGCGTGCAAACCGAGCGCCTCCAAGGTTTGCGCGGCAACCCAGGTACGCCCCGGCGCCTGGAAAAACGCCAGCATCTGTGCCTGGCTCAAGCGCTGCCCGGCCACGCTGCCGCTGCCAGGTAACGATACCGGCTCAATGCCCATCAATTGCAGCCGCTGCTCCTCATGCCCCTTGAGTACCACCCGCCCCTGCACCACCGGTGACACCGGCCACCCGGCGCGGCGCAATTGCGCAAACAACGCTTGGGGGAAGGCGGCCCCGTCCGGTGCGCTCAAGCTGGCCTGCGGTTCGCCGCCGATCAATTGGCTGGCGCGCGCATAGCCGTCCCGTGCCTGGCTGTTGAGCGCCTGCACGCCCGTCAATAATGCGGTAGCCAGCCACAGGCCGGTCAGTACGCTGAAAAACTGCACCGGATGGCGTCGCCAGTGGCTCAACAACGCACGCAACGCCCAGCAGAACACCGCCATCTCAGCGCGCGTCCATCGGTACGACACGGCCATGGTGCAGCAGCACCTGCTGGTCCAGGCGTGCGGCCAGGCGTGGGCTGTGGGTAACCATCAACAGGCTGGTAGGGCTGTCCTGCAGCAGATCCAACAGCAACTGCAGCACCTCATCGCTGGTGGTTTCGTCGAGGTTGCCGGTGGGCTCATCGGCCAACAGCAAACCCGGACGCGAGGCCAGCGCCCGCCCTACCGCCACCCGCTGCTGCTGACCGCCGGACAGTTGCTCCGGATAACGCTTGAGCAAATCGCCCAGCCCCAGACGTTCCACCAACTGCGCCTGCCAATGCGGATCGAAGCGCCCCGCCAGGCGCGCCTGGAATGCCAGGTTGTCCTCCACACGCAAGCTGCCGATCAGGTTGAACTGCTGGAACACCAGGCCGATTTCGGTACGGCGCCAATGGGCCAGTTGCCCTTCGTTGAGCTGGTCCAAGCGCTGCTCGCCAATGCGGATGCTGCCGCCGTCGATCCGA
Organism: Pseudomonas sp. W15Feb34; assembly: GCF_023127765.1. Classification (NCBI taxonomy): domain Bacteria; kingdom Pseudomonadati; phylum Pseudomonadota; class Gammaproteobacteria; order Pseudomonadales; family Pseudomonadaceae; genus Pseudomonas; species Pseudomonas sp. W15Feb34. The sequence continues at coordinate 72,989 of NZ_SPKN01000032.1, read as the reverse complement.
TCCAGGCCGGCCACCAGGTGCAGCAAGGTGCTTTTGCCACTGCCCGACTCGCCCATCAGCGCCAGACTGCTGCGCGCCCCCAGGTACAGGTCGACACCGGCCAGCACGGCCAGCGGACCTTGGGGAGTGGCGTAGTGTTTGATAACCCCTTGTACCTGCAACATAGGAACGCTCATTTGAAGGACTGCCAACGAGAATAACGGCTGAGGGACATGCCCACGCAAATTTTTCACATGGATTTCACCGCCTGCCCATCCTCGACACTTTAAAGTGCGCTCCCAGCGGTGATAACTCGCAACTTGTTAGTTACTAATACTCACACTTTTTACGACGCGGATGTTCAGCAAAAAGACAGCAGCACTGTGACAGGCTGCTGCTCCACAACGGGCGATCGCCCATTAACTTCACTGGTTATAAGCACAACTAAAGGGCCGAGGGTGAATAGCGTGGCAGACATGATCCTGGCCAATCCAAAACCCAAATGGGCAAGGTTGAAGCGCCTGAAAAAATACCGCCTGCCTGTGCTGGGCATCAGCGTCATCGGCCTGCTGCTCACAGGTTTTCTATTGTGGCCCTCTTCCCCGCTTGACCTGGGTGTCGGCAATCGCCTGGTCACCTCCGGGGTGCTCGCCAGTTGGCGCCAGGGCGACCTGGTGGTTCTGGTGCGTCATGAAGAACGCTGCGACCGCTCGAAAAATCCTTGTTTCGGCCCTGTCAGCGGCCTCACGATCCAGGGCACGCAACGCGCGACCGAACTGGGCAAAGCCTTTGATTCATTGGGCATGGAGGCCACCGACGTGCTGAGCAGCCCGACCACGCGCACTGCCCAAACCTCGCTGTTCATGTTCGGCAAGACCGAGCTGTCCCCGGGCCCGCTCGCCATTTGCGGGGCTGCCATGGCGGAGGAAATCCTCAGCCATAAACAGCCGAGTCGCAACCTGATGTTGATCACCCACAGCGCCTGCATGAGCGACTTCCAGACGAGCCTGGGCTTTCCCCATGCCGCAGCGGCCGAATATGGCAGTGCACTGTTCGTCAAGGTATTGCCCAACGGCAAACTTGAGGCAATGGGCACTCTGAAAATCCAGCAATGGGCCGCAGTACTTAAACAACTTTAATTACACTTATTTACCTATCCAGCAGCTATTACGTTCAGCAAAACGACAGCCCTGTTCTGGCATGTTCAGTTGCGCCTCTTAGTTAGGTTCCCCCCCTCATTGATTCAGTGAACATCACGATGCTCGGCCCGATTAATTCAATACTCTTCTTGCACCTGTTTGAACGTCATGGAGCGACGTGCTCATGACCCGCCTGAACCCTCTGCTCTGGTTAATCCTGGGCTTTGCCGTTTTTTTCTTGCTGCCCCTGGGCTTTCACGGCCTGTGGATTCCGGATGAAACCCGTTATGCCCAGGTCAGCCAGGAAATGCTGATGAGCGGCAACTGGGTAGCGCCGCACTTTATGGGCGTGCGTTATTTCGAAAAGCCCGCCGCGGGCTATTGGCTGATTGCCCTGGGCCAGGCGGTGTTTGGCGAAAACCTGTTCGGCGTGCGTATTGCCTCGGTCCTGGCCACGGCGTTGAGTGTGCTACTGGCCTACCTGATCGCGCGGCGCCTGTGGAACGACCCACGTAAAAGCTTCGCCTGCGCCCTGCTCTATATGAGCTTTGGCTTGGTGGCCGGGCAAGCCGGGTATTCCAACCTTGATCCGCAATTTACCTTGTGGGCCAACCTGAGCCTGGTCGCCCTGTGGTTTGCTCTCGACAGCCCCACCTTACGTGGGCGTCTGGGTTGCTGGGCCTTGTTGGGGCTGGCGTGCGGCATGGGGTTCATGACCAAGGGGTTTCTGGCATGGCTGCTGCCGGTATTGGTCGCGGTGCCTTACCTGATCTGGCAGTGCCGCGTCGGTGAGTTGCTGCGCTACGGGCCGGTGGCGATTATGGTCGCGGTACTGGTTTGCCTGCCGTGGGCATTGGCGATCCATGTGCGGGAACCGGATTACTGGCGCTTTTTCTTCTGGCACGAACACATTCGCCGCTTCGCCTCCGACAATGCGCAACATGCGCGGCCGTTCTGGTTCTTCCTGCCGATCATGGTCGTGGCGTGTCTGCCGTGGGCCGCATTGCTGCCGACAACACTGTGCAAGGCCTGGAAAGAAAAACGCCAGCCGGCGATTGCCTTTCTCGCCCTGTGGTGGCTGCTGCCCCTGGGCTTTTTCAGCCTGAGCAAAGGCAAGTTGCCGACCTACATCATGCCCTGCCTGCTGCCCCTGGCGCTGCTGATGGGCCACGGCTTGATCGACCTGATCAAGCAAGGCAAGGCACGTACGATTGTGATCAACGGCACGGTCAATTTCGTTCTCGGCATGGCGGCCATGGTCGGGCTGATTTACCTGCAAATCACCGACCCGCTGTACGGCAACAGCCACGCCGAGATGTTCAGCCTGTCCCTGGCTTTTATCGTGCTGCTGGGCTGGATCCTCGCCAACCTGTTGCAAGCGGTGCGCCCGCTGACGTTGTGGGCGATGCCGGCGCTGGGCATTGGCTTGCTGGTAGCCCTGCTGCCGGCGGGAATGCCGCAGTTGATAGCGGATAACGAAATGCCCGACCAGTTCGTGCTTGAGCACCTGGACGAACTGCAACAAACCCGTGCTTTGCTGAGCAACGAACTGGGCCTGGCATCGGCATTGTCATGGCGCCTGCGTGAGCCAGAGGTAGCGTTTTACGGCACCGAGGGCGAGCTGCGCTACGGCTTGCATTACGAAGAAGCGGCGCACCGCAAGGTCACACTCGACAACGTGCAAGCCTGGTTGGCCGAAGCCCGCGATCGAGGTTCGGTGGGCGTGCTGATGCGGGTCCGCAGCACCAGCGAGCACCGCGAAGAAGGGCAATTGCCGCCCGGCGGCAAGCGCTATCGCAAGGGCAACCTGGTACTGACGATTTACCCCCAACAACCTTGATCGCCTTTGCAGGAACAGCCCATGAGCCTATGGAAAACCGAACGCGGCGCCCTGGTTTTACTGCTGGGCGTCTCGGCCTTGCTTTTGCTGCTGGGCCTGGGCAGCCGCGACCTGTGGGGGCCGGAGACGCGCTGGGCCAACATCGCCTTGCAGATGCTGCAAAGCGGTGATTACTTCGACCCGTATCTCAAAGGCACGCCGTATTACGACAAACCCCTGCCCTCCTACTGGCTGATCACCGGCTTCGCCAGCTTGATGGGCGGCCTTGGCCCATGGTCGTTGCGCCTGTCATCAGTGATTGCAGCGTGGCTGAGTATCTGGCTGGTGTACCTGATCGGCGAACGGCTGTTTCGCAAAGGCACAGGCTTGATCGCCGGCTGGATGCTCGCCACCACCTTCTACTTCCTGTTCTGGGCCAGGGTCGCCACGGCCGACGTGCTGACCGTGTGCGGCGTGCTGGCAGCCGTGTGGTGGTATTGGCGCGGACCGGAAGACACCAGGCTTGGGCGCTACACGGTGTTTTTCCTGTTGCTGGCAGCGACGTCTCTGTTCAAGGGCTTGATCGGTTTTGTGCTGCCTGGGCTGGTGCTGCTGCCGCACCTGCTCAGCCAGCAGCGCTACAAACGCCACCTCAATCTGCGTCTGCTGTTGGCCATGCTGATCGCCGCGGCGTTTTACGCGATTCCCTTCGTACTGTCTCACCGCTACGGCGCGCCTTCTTATGGCGAGAGCGGTCTGGCGTTGGTATTCAGGGAAAACGTGGTGCGTTTCTTCGATCCCTTCGATCACATGGGCCCGATCTACACCTACCTGATCTACCTGCCGGTCTACACCCTGCCCTGGGCCCCCTGCTGGCTACTGGGCCTGTGGCTGGCGGTGCGGCACTGGCGCCACACCCCACCCAACGTGCGCTGGCTGGTGTGGGGCCTGGGCCTGTTGTTTGCGTTCTTCACCGCCAGCGGCAGCCGCCGCAGCTACTACGTACTGCCGCTGGTGCCCTTTGCTCAACTGCTCGCCGCCTGGTGGCTGAGCGAACGCCTAAAGAAAAAACCGGCGAGCTGGCCGCGCTGGCAAAAAGGCTTCGGCATCAGCGCAGGCCTGCTCTTGCTGGTGCTGGGTGTAATCTACCCCTGGACTACCGGCAACGGCGGCGTGACCCGCTTCGCCGAGGATGTGCAAGCCCAAGCCGTGAAAAGCGCACCGTGGGACCAATGGCAAATGGTGCTGGTGGAGGTCGACAACAAGCTGCCCATGTACCTGCAAAACCACGGCAAGCCCTTCTACTACGTCAGCGAAACCCAGGACTACCCCCGCCAGGGCGACAGCGCCGCGTTCATGGCCTGGCTGGAAAAGACCAGCGGCCGAAGGTTCGATCCGCAACACACGATTATCGTCACGCAGTATTCCAGGGAAGACCCGATGCCGCTGGCGTTTCTGGGCGTGGATCATCGAGTGGTCACTACGCAATCGGATAATGGCGAGCGCTTGTTTCAGAAGCGTGAGGGAGGGAGCGTGGCGTTTGTTCCGATGCAACGCTGAGAATCGAAGAGGCGCTGTTTGCAAAGGCTTGGCGTGAGCACCCTACGGGGTGCATTTAAACTTCGCGCACAAACTCGTCAGCCTGCGCCTTGAGCCAATCAAACAACCGAGCGATATCCGGCTCCGACTGACGACCCTCTCGGCAAATGATGTAATAGGCAGCCGGCGACATCATCACAGGAGCTTCCAGCGCAACCAAGGCTCCCTCCTTCAACGCGTCATGTACCAGTGCAGTTCTGCCCAACGCAATTCCCCCGCCTTTTACCGCCAGGCTGATAGCCAAACTGGAATCAGGAAAGCGTGGGCCATGGTGATAGGGCGGTGCTGGGAGCCCCTGGAAGGCAAACCAGCTCTCCCACCCTGGACACACTTGATCATCCACCCGATGAATCAATGGGTACTGGGCGATATCCGCCAGGGCAATATCGCCGTGTATACGCGCAAACGCTGGCGAACATACAGGGAATACCGCATCGCGCATCAAAAGCTCGACATGGTGGTCCGGATAGTCGCCGTACCCCATCACCACGGCGACGTCATACTGATGCGCGCTCAAGCTGCTGCTGCTCATGTCCGCGCTGGTCAACACCAAATCCAGATTGAACGACGCGTGAGCATGAGAACCATGCATCCTGGGAATCAGCCAGGTTGAGCACAGAGAGGACGTACAGGCGAGGTAAAGCGGTTGAGGTTTACCGGGACTGAGCGAATGCAGCACAGCATCCAGGTCTTTGAAAAAACCTTCGGCCACCGGCAACAGTGCCTGCGCCGCCGCCGTGAGTTTGACGCCCCGTGAGTGGCGCTCGAACAACTGCACCCCCCACCAATCTTCCAGACCTGCGATTTGATGACTGATAGCGCTGGCTGTGAGGTTCAACTCGGATGCGGCACGCGCAAAACTGCCGGTCTGCGCGGCACTCACGAAGGCTTGAAGCATAGGGGTCGGGGGCGGACGTTGGGCCATCAGTTGCTCACTTTGATCAGGATGATCCCGCCAACAATGACGAATGCCGACAGCATTCGCCGCCAGCCAAACCGTTCATGAAAAAACAGTGCGGCAATAATGGTGCCGATAATAACACTGGTTTCCCGCAACGCGGACACCTTGGCTACCGCATCCAGGGACAACGCAAACAACACCAGGCCGTAGGACGCCAGGTAAAACACCCCTCCCAACATTCCCACCCGCCAGTGGCAGCGGATGGCCTGGGTGAATGCCGGACGCGCCTTGATCAACGCCAATAACGGGATCGGGATGCTCTGGAATACGGTCAGGTAAATGATGTATTGCAGCACCGTCTCACTGGCTCGCACGCCTTTGGCGTCCACCACCGTATAGGACGCAATGAACGCTCCAGCGCACACCGCCATCAGGATCGGCTTGAGCATGTGCGCCGTCATCCTGCGCACAAATGTCAGGCTGATGATCCCCACGCAAATCATCAGCACACCTGCCATCGCCTGAAACGACAGCTGCTCATGCAGTAAGAAGTAGGAAAAAAGCGCAACCAGTACCGGCGGCACACCACGCATGACCGGGTAAACCTGACCGAAATCGCCAGTCTCGTAAGCCTTGATCAGAAACAATCGATAGATCGTATTGAGCACTACGGAAACCAGCACATAGCCCCACACCTCCAGGCTCGGCACATGAACCAACGGCAGCGCTGCCAGACAGATCAGCAATGCGGTGCCATCGACCATTGCCAAAGTCATAAAGCGACTGCTTCCGGCGCGTACTACGGCATTCCAAGTGGCGTGCATGAAGGCGGAGATCAAGACCAGGGTGATCGCGATATCGGAGTTGTCCATGGGGCTCGGCTTTTGCTGAAAACAGGGAGGAATCAGTTATGCAGGACAAGCCAGGCATCATGGCTTGCGTAACCACATCCGTAGCATGTAGCGATTGAGATCGCTCAGCCGCTCATCATCATTGATCTGCGCACAGGGAACATTCCTGTCTATGAAATGCGTGCGGGTATGCAGGAACTTGTTGTCGGCAGAAATCAATACCTGCCCTGGTTCAAGCAGTATGCGATGTTGGACTGAAGACTGGTCGAGCACAGCATCCAGTATATTCAGCGCCTGAGTTTGTGCGAGGGTCAACGGGACACCAGCCTTCAGATGAGCCGACTCAATGTAGACACGAAAATACCTGATCAAAGGAATGCCTGCGTCTGAAAAACTCAAGATGGGCGCTTTAAACAGCGTCTCATCCTCGGCCATGCCTCGATTCTCAAAAAAGAAATCGCATTTCAGCTGTGTCAGTACACCTGGAAACGTCATCAGCTCTGCGTAGACCGCGCTCGCATCAATCAGAATGCTCTCACCACCCAGCAGTGCTTTCTGACCACACGCCAAGATCAAATAGTCGATAGGTAGCGGGTCACTCACACCATCGTTGTGTACGTAAGCACCCTGCCGGGTTTGGTGGTATCTGGCACCCTCTTCAATACTCTTACCGCCCCGATCGTATACTTCAATAACCTTATGACCGAGATGATTCTGCACCATTGGCTTTCCCAGCAAAGAGCCAAATGTCCAAATGAGTGATTTGAAGACTGCGAGGCTATCGACTTTAAAGCCATCCAAGATCAACACATAAGTTTCATGGTCAATCATGTTTCGAATATTGTTTAATTCCGCATGCAGGATGGGTGAGCTAAGCGGATTGATGCAGGCAGGTGTTGTATCGAAGCGATGATCTTGACCACTGGACTCGACTATATTCTTTGCGCACAACAACTCATCAAATGCGGCTTTTGAAAGTCTGACTTTGGCTGCCTCTTGACGAAAATGACTGACATCCATGTTCATCGCAATCCTTTACGGTGGTGAGTAGGAGCCTCCATTTAACTAAGCTCAACCTTGTCCGAAAAAGCGAAACCTCATCAGGGTAGCCATCAACGCTCGTCATGACAGATTTTTCCTACGCCAAAATATGAGCTGTCACTGCTGGCAGTTTTGTCATGGTTTGTAAAGGGCCAGCAAGCCGTCTCTCTTTAAATTGCAGGACATTTCCGAGACAATCCCCGCCGCCTTGTGCCGGTTGGAATCGGTGGCTAGTCTGCGATCCGTCACTGCTCATCAGTGATCGGGTTTAGTCGCCCGGATTCCAGTTGTGCGCAAGCTGTCACCCTGTTCATGGTGGCTGTGCGCAGGGCACCTTTGGGTGCGCCGGATCCAACTGGCCGGTCGACTAACCTGCGTACAGCCGCCACCCTCCGTTTAGTCGCGAAGGGGTCGGCTCCTTATCTACCAGTTGGAGCTACACCATGAATAAAGTCTTACCCGACCCACCCTTCGACCCCGCAAAAACCCGTGCCGCGTTCAACCGCGCCATTGACCATTACCTGCCCAGGCAGGGTTTCCACAGCGTCAACGACGATCTGAGTTTTGAAGATGCGTTGCTGTACACCGCCAGCCTGCTCGACAGTGCCTCAGCGACAGCGCTCGATTGTAGCGAGCTGCTGGACAGCCCCGTGCGGGCGAAGATTCTGGCGGTGTGGCATTTGCTGGAGATCGCCAGAACCACAGTGGATCGCTCTATCGAGTGCATGAAGCCCTTGAAGGCAGCACCGTAAAATGTGGGAGGGGGCAAGCCCCCTCCCAGATTGAATGCATTCCAATCCTCAGATCCTGCGGCGGCGGTTGAGGGCGGGAATGGCGGTTTGCGGCACTTCAACGCGCTGGACCTTCGCCACGGTCCTGGCGGCGAGTTGCGCCAGGGTTGGCTGGCTGAACAAGGTGCGTGCGTCCACTTCCAGCCCGGCCTTGCGCAGGCGGGCCACCAGGTTGACTGCCAGCAGCGAGTGCCCGCCCAGTTCGAAGAAGTGGTCGTGGCGCCCTACCCGCTCCAGTTTCAGTACGTCGGCCCAGATGCCGGACATCAAGGTTTCCACTTCGCCCTGGGGCGCTTCGTAGGCACGGCTGAGCACCGCGTCCAGGCCCGGCTCCGGCAGGGCCTTGCGGTCGAGTTTGCCGGCGGGGTTCAGGGGCAGTGCGTCGAGTTGTACGAAGGCGGCCGGCACCATGACTTCCGGCAGTTGCTCCAGTACATGGGCGCGCAAGTCTTCCAGGCTCGGCGCCTGGCCGCGCAGGGTGAAGTAGGCGACCAGGCGCTCATCGCGAATCAGTACCGCCACTTCACGCAACGCCGGGTGTGCACTCAGGCGTGCTTCGATTTCTCCCAACTCCAGGCGCACGCCGCGCAGTTTGACCTGGAAGTCATTACGCCCAAGGAACTCCAGATTGCCGTCCGGCAGGTAGCGCACCAGGTCGCCCGTGCGATACAGGCGGTCACCGACAACGAAGGGGCTGTCGATAAACCGCTCGGCGGTCATCTGCTCCAACCCCAGGTAGCCGCGGGCTACTCCCACACCACCGATATGCAGTTGACCGCTGATGCCTATGGGGACCGGTGCGTCATGGGCATCCAACACGTACAGGCGGGTATTGTTGATCGGGCGGCCAATCGGCAGTTGCACCGCAGGTACCGGCGCACCGGGTTCGAGGGTCCAGGCGCTGCTGTCGACCGTGGCTTCGGTAGGGCCGTAGACGTTGTGCAAGCGCACCTTGGGCAAACGCGCCTGCACGCCACGGGCCAGGGCTGCGGTCAGTTCGCCGCCGCCGCACAACACATCGGTGAGGCTGGTGCACAGCGCCGACTCGTCCAGCTCAAGAAACTGCTGCAACATCGCCGGTACAAACTTGATCACGCTGATCTGCTGCTCGCGAATCAACTGGGCCAGGTACGCAGGTTCACGATGACCATCGGGCCGCGCCAGCACCAGGCGCATACCGTTGCTCAATGGCCAGAACAGTTCCCACACCGAACCGTCAAAGCTGAATGGCGCGCGCTGCAACAAGGCGCCGCCTGCGGCGTCGGGGCACAATTGCGAGCCCCAGTGCAGCAGGTTACCCAATCCGCGATGTTCGATCATCACGCCCTTGGGGGTGCCGGTGGAGCCCGAGGTGTACATCACGTAAGCCAGGTTGGCGACGCTCAAACCCGGTACCGACGGATTGTCGGTCGGCGCCTGGCTCCAGATGCAGTGGTCGAAGTCGATCACGGGGATTGCAACCTCGCCCGGCACTTCGCGGGTAGCGCCGTGTACCAGCAGCGCCACCGGCTGGCTGTCGGCGAGCATGTAGGCCAGGCGTTCGCGTGGGTAGCCCGGGTCGAGGGGCACATAGGCACCGCCCGCCTTGAGAATGGCCAATAACCCCACCACCAGCTCCAACCCACGCTCCACACACAGTGCCACCCGCGAGTCGGGCTCTACCCCGTGCTCACGCAAGTGAAAGGCCAACTGGTTGGCGCGTTCGTTGAGTTCGCGATAGGTCAGTTGCTGTTCGCCGGCCTGCACCGCGATGGCATCGGGAATGTCCCGCGCATGGGCTTCGAACAGCGCCTGGACGGTGAGGGTTTGCGGGTAGTCCGTGGCGGTGGCGTTGAAGCCTGACAACTGGGTGTGCAACTCGCTGGCGGGCAACACCTGTATGTCGCCAAGCGGCATTTTCGGCGCCTGCTCAAGCGCAACCACCAGGCCGTTGAGCACCGTGTCAAAGTAGCTCAGCACCCGCTCGGCACCGACTGTGCACGGCGCCTTGGCCTTGAGCCGGAAACCGCTGGCCACGTCATCCACCGTCAACATCAGCGGATAACTGAGGATGTCTTCACTGTTGAGCAAGGCCATGCCCGGTACCAGTTTGAGTTCGGGATCGGCCGAGGTGTGGCGGTAATTGAGCAGGCTGTTGAACAACGGTGACACGCCGCTGCAACGCTGGGCCAACGCCAGGGAGGCTTGTTCGTGAGCGAGCAAGGCGCTCAGTTGTGTGTGGGTGTCGTGCAGTGCATCCACCACGTTTTGCCCGACCAGGCGCAGGCGCAGCGGCAAGGTGTTGATGAACATGCCCAACGCCCGCTCGGCACCCTCGCCGGCTTGCAAGCGGCCAAGCAATACGGTGCCGAACACCACATCGTCGCGGCTCGCCACCCGGCTGAGCACCTGGGCCCAGGCCAGGTGGAACAGGCTCGCGGCGCTCACGCCAAGAACGCGGGCCTGGCTGCGCAGGCGCAGGTTGAGCGCGTCACTGAGCAGGCGTTCGGCTTCTTCGGTCTCGGCACGCTTGGCCTGGCGCTCCTGCACGCCGAACGCCAGAGTCGGCTCATCCACCTCTGCCAACTGCTGGCGAAAGAACGCCTCGTGCGCAGCCTGGCGCACGGCTGATCGGGCTTGCGCCACCACATTGCGGTACGGCACCGGCACGGGCAGTTGCGCCTGTTGGCCGAGCAGATGGGCGCGGATCTCGTCCACCAACAGGGTGGTCGAAGTGGCATCGTTGACCAGGTGATGAAAGCGCAGCCTGGCGATCCAGCGCTGATGGTGAGGTTCTTCGGCGTAGTCCAGGGCCATCAGCGGCGCCTGGCGCAAGTCCAGCGGTTGAGCCGGCTCGCGCAGCGGTTCGACCCGCAACCGCGCTTTTCGCCACACCACCTGCATCGGTTGTTCAAGGGCATCCCACACCAGGCTGGTGCGCAGGATGTCATGGCGGTCGATCACTTGTTGCAGGGCGTGGGCGAAGGCATCCAGTTGCTCGCGGCGCGCAAAGCTGAACAGAGCCTGTTGCTGATACGGGTCGTGCGCATCGGTGATGTGGTGATAAAGCAAGCCTTCCTGCAACGGCGCCAGCGGGTAGATTTCCTGCACATTCGCTGCGCCACCAGGGATGCTTGCGACGATGTGGTCGAGGCTGGCTTGATCCAGCTCGGCCAAGGCGAGCAGATCGGTAGTGATATGCGTACAGCCTGGCGGGATTCGATTGTCTGGCACCGCCATTTCATTACCGCCACACGCTGCCGCCAGCGCCGCCAACGTTGGCTGGCCGAACAGCACCTGCACATCGGCACGCAGGCCGGCCTGGCGCATGCGCTGCACCAGTTGCACCGCCAACAGCGAATGCCCGCCCAACTCGAAGAAATGGTCGTGGCGCCCTACTTGCTGCACGTGCAGCAACTCGGCCCAGATCTGCGCAAGGGTAGCTTCCACACCGGCCTGCGCAGCTTCGAAGCGGCGAGTGACAAAGGCTTCCTGGCTGGGCGCGGGCAAAGCTTTGCGGTCGAGCTTGCCATTGGCGGTCAGGGGCAACGCCTCAAGGCGGACATAGGCCGCCGGCACCATATAGTCAGGTAACGAGGCCTGCAGATGGGCGCGCAGGGTTTGAATCTCGACTGGCTCACGCGGGATAAACCAGGCCAGCAATTGCCCTTGGCGAAACTGCACTACCGCGTCCTTGATCGCCGGGTGGGCGGCCAGGGCCGATTCGATTTCCCCCAGTTCGATGCGTACACCGCGGATTTTTACCTGGTCGTCGTTGCGTCCCAGGTACTCAAGATTACCGTCCGACAGCCAGCGCGCCAGATCGCCGGTGCGGTACATACGCGCGCCGTTGAAAGGATCGTCCAGGAAGCGTTCGGCATTCAGTTCAGGACGGTTCAGATACCCCCGCGCCACGCCCTTGCCGCCCACATACAACTCCCCCACTGCGCCAATCGGCACCGGGCGTTGTTGCGCATCCAGCAGATAAACCTGGGCGTTGGCGACCGGCGCGCCGATGTGCAGCGGCTGGCCCACCTCAATGGCTCCGGAGGTGGCAACCACAGTGGCTTCGGTAGGGCCGTAGTTGTTGATCAGTGCAAACGTCTGCGCCTGGGTGAACGTGCGCAGGCGATCGCCGCCAATCAGCAAGGTGCGCAAGGTAGGATGCCCAAGCTGCTGGCTAAAGGCGTATTCGGCCACAGGCGTGGGCAGGAAACACACGTCCAATGGCTGCGCGCGCCACCAGTCGAGCAGCGCATCGATATTTTCCGCACCGTCGTGCGCCGGTGGCAGGTGCAGCGTTGCACCCACGCATAACGCAGGCCAGACTTCCCAGGCCATGGCATCAAAACCAAAGCCGGCGACGCTGGCGGTATGGCTGCCCGCTTGCAGGTCGAACGCCCGGCAGTGCCAGTCCACCAGGTTCGATACGCTGTGGTGCTCCACCATCACGCCCTTGGGCAAGCCGGTGGAGCCGGAGGTGTAAATCACATAGGCCAGGTTCGACGGCGATACCGCGACCTCGGGGTTACTGTCGATGTGCGAGGTGACCTGCTCCAGCGCGATCACTGGCACCGTGGAGACAGGCAGGCGCTGGCGCAAATCCTGCTGGGTCAGGATTGCCACAGGCGCACTGTCTTGCAGCAGGTAGTCCAGGCGTTCAGCCGGATGGGCCGGATCCAGCGGCACGTAGCAGGCGCCGGATTTGAGCACTGCCAACAACCCCGCCAACGTGTCCAGCCCGCGTCGGGCCAGCACGGCCACGCGATCATCCGGCTGTACGCCGTGTGCCAATAGTTGATGCGCCAGGGCATTGGCCTGACGGTTGAGGTGGGCGTAGGTCAGCTGATGGCCCTGATACACCGCGGCAATGGCGTCGGGCGTGTGTGCGGCTTGCGCTTCAATCCGCCGGTGCAAGGTTTGCGGCAGTGCGTTGGGCTGCGCGGTGGCGTTCCAGTGCAGCAGCCGAGCCTGAGCTTCAGGCGCCAGCATGGAAAACTCACCGACTGGCAGCGAGGGGTCTTCCAGCCCTTGCTCCAACAGCCAGGTGAAGCCGCGCGCCATCGCCTGGACTTCGTCGTGCTGGAAGTACGCCTCGTTGTAGACGCAATGCAGCCACGCGCTGTCCTGGTAGCGGTTGCTGCGCAGGTGAATGGCGATCGGCAATGCTTCATGGTGGTTGGACACCTTGATGGCACGCGCCTGCACCTGACCAAAACGCAGGTCATGGTCGTCCTGCTCGAACGACACCGACAGGTCGAACAACTGCCCGCGATCGGTTCGTCGCAGGCCCAGCTCACGGTTCATCTCGCTTAACGGGAAGCGCTGATGGCGGAAATCCTGCTTGAGCTGATCGCGTATGCCGCGCACCAGCTCACCAAAAGGCAACCCTTCGCTGAACTGAAAACGCACCGCACTGACCTGGGCAAACATGCCGACGGTGGCGCGAAAACGCGCGTTGGAGCGGTTGAGAATCGGCAGCCCCACTACCCATTCCTGGCGTTGACTGGTGCGGCTGAAATACACGTACATCGCCGCCAGCAACACATGAAAAGCCGACGCCTGGCAGCGGTTGGCGACCTGCTCCATACGGTCGAGCAGCGCCACCGCAAAGCCTTCCAGGAAGGTGTTGCTCGACGCCTTGGTGGTTTGCTTGGGCGTCAGCAGTGGCTCGGGCAGTACCTGGAACTTGTCCAGCCAATAGTCGCGGTCACGGGCGTAACGGGCCGAGTGCAGGTAGTGCTGGTCGTTGTCGATAAAGTCGATATAGGACGGTGCGAACGGCTCCACGTGACGGCCCTGCTCCAGGGCGGTGTACAACTGCGCGAGGGATTGCAGCAACTGGCCGAAGCCCCAACCATCGAGAATCAGGTGATGGGCCTGGATACCGAGGTGGTAGTGGTCGTCGTCGAGTTTGACCAGCAGGACGCGCACCAGCGGCGCGCCGCTCATCATGAACGGTCGGGCCATTTGCGCCTGCATCAGGGCCCGGCTCGCGGCGCACGGGTCGGGTAACGCCGCGAAGTCATGCAAGGCCACGTCCACCGGCAGTGCCGAAGCGAAGGTTTGCCGCGCCAGCCCTTCGGCGTCGGTATGCAATTGAATGCGCAACGCATCGTGTCTGGACACCAGCTGCGCTACGGCCTGCTGGATGCGCTCGGGCATCACTGGGCCGGCAACATCCAGATAGCCGCCAATGTTATACAGCGGCGAATCGCCCACGCGCATCTGATCAAGCCAAATGTCCTGTTGGGCGGCAGTGAGGGGGAAGCTGGCCGGCTGGCGGGAGGAATACTGCATAAGATCCTTCTCATGGGGGTCAGGCACTGGCCGCGCAGGGTGGCCCATTACGCCGAATTTGCCGGATTTGAGCATGGGGGGGCCGCAGGCGTCTGTCACCCGAAACCCGGACATTCAAATGGATGGAACGGGCTTGGTGGGTCGTTCACTGCTGAAACGATTAAAGCGCTGTAGGAGATTGGCTATACATGGCCGATGCTGGCACTTTGAAATTCTGCAAAGTTTTAAACTTTTACCTTAAATATCATCCAGTTAATTAAACCTAAAAATACCTTGCGAGCGTTCGTTGCCGGTTTTATTGACCAGAAACGTCGGAATAATGGCGCAGATTTTATGGCAGCTTGTGTCCCGCGTTTCCGCTACATACGTAGGACAAATCCATATGGCTAAATAAAAACTCGAACGCCGAGTCACGTTCAAGCAGTACGGATCGCCCCGCCGCAGCCCGGAGCCTCCGCAGACGGTTTTCGACATCAAGGATGAGATGGCTATGAATCTGACCCGCAGTATTGGCGACACACAGGGCCCGCATTTTTATGCCGAAATGGGCGAGTTGATTTCAAACAGCGGCCATGAACGCTTCGCCGCAGACATGTTGCACCTGGTAGACAAATGGGTGCCGATTCACCTGGTGGACCTCAGCGAATGGACGCTCGATGAGCTGCGCGACCGCGTGCTCGACATCAAGCTGCTGGGCAGCGCCGGGCTGAAAAAGGAGTTGTCTGTACCCCAGACACTGCACCCGTTGAACGACCACCCGCTGATGCGCGAAATGCTGCGCATGCAAGACCCGTTGTTGATCCAGATGAAAGCCAAGGCCAACAGCGCGCACCCGTTGGGCAGTTCGCACCAGTGCAACCTGGTATCGCGCCAAGGGAATCGACGCTGTGTGATTTCGTTCTACCGGCCGCCAACCCAGCGTGGGTTTTCCCTGGCTGAGTTGTCGTTTCTCAAGTGCTTGTCGGACACCCTGTTGCCTTTGATGGAGCGGCACGCGCAACTGCTGCGTCAGGTGCCGCACGCCGAGACGGAGCCGGCCCACACCCTGCTGGAACAATCGCAATTGCAGCGCGAGTTCTACAAGCGCCTGGCTCTGAGCGATATCACCCTTTCGGCGCGCGAGCAGGAAGTGTGCCTCGGCCTGCTGACCGGCGGCACCGTGCCGCAGATCGCGGAAAAACTCAGTGTGAAAAACAGCTCGATCGAAACCTACCTCAAGCGCGCCGCCGCCAAGCTGGGCGTGAGCGGCCGGCATGGCCTGGCCAAATGGATGGTGGGTGCCTGATGAACAAACGGATGCTTTGCTGCGTCGGGGTGGCGTGGACGCTCAGTGGCTGTTCGCTGATCCCCGAGTATCAGCGGCCAGCAGCGCCGACGCCTGCGCAGTTTCCTCAAGGCGGCGTGTACAGCCTGGCGCAGGCCGGCGACCTGACGCAGAATCCGGATTGGCAGCAGCTGTTCCACGACCCGGCGCTGCAACGGTTGATTGCCGATGCCCTGGTCAACAACCGCGACCTGCGGGTAGCCGCCCTGAATGTAGAGGCGTTCCAGGCGCAGTATCGTATACAGCGCGCCGACCTGTTCCCGGCGATCTCCGCCAGCGGTGCCGGCAAGCGTCAGAAATTGCCGGGTAACGTGACAGGCACCGGCAAATCGGCGATCACCTCCAACTATTCCGCCACCTTGGGCCTGAGCGCTTATGAGCTGGACCTGTTCGGCCGCGTGCGCAGCCTCAGCGAACAGGCGTTGCTGACTTACCTGGGCACCGAAGAAGCCCGGCGCAGTGCGCAATTGAGCCTGGTGGCGAACGTGGCCAACGCCTACCTGACCTGGCGCGCCGATCAGGAACTACTGGCCCTGGCCGAGCAAACCCTGGTGGCCAACGACCACAGCTGGCAACTGACCAGCCGCAGCAAAAACGCAGGCAAAGCTTCGGCGCTGGAGGTGGTGCAAGCCCGTACCGCAGTGGAAAGCACCCGCGCCAGCGTCGCTCGCTATGAACGCCAGGTCGCCCAGGACCTTAACAACCTCGTGCTGCTGGTGGGCGGTCCGGTGGATGAGCATCTGCCCGCTCGCCCGCTGGCCGATGATCTGGTCGCCCGCGTCCCCGCCGGGTTGCCCTCCGACCTGCTGCAACGCCGCCCGGATATCCTCCAGGCCGAATACCAGTTGCAGGCGGCCAACGCCAATATCGGCGCCGCCCGTGCTGCGTTCTTTCCGTCCGTGACCCTCACGGCCAATGCCGGCAGCACCAGCAAGGAGCTGTCGGGGCTGTTCAAGGGCGGCTCGGGCACCTGGACCTTCCAGCCGCAAATCAACCTGCCGATCTTCAACGCCGGCAGCCTGCGTGCCAGCCTCGATTACGCCAAGTTGCAGAAGGACATCACGGTGGCCCAGTACGAAAAGTCCATCCAGAGCGCCTTCCAGGAAGTGGCCGACGGCCTTGCCGCTCGCCAGACCTTCAACGACCAACTGGATGCGCAACGGGATTTCGTTGCCGCCAACCAGAACTATTACGACCTGGCCCAGCACCGCTACCGCAGCGGCGTGGACAGCAACCTGACGTTCCTCGATGCGCAGCGTGCGTTGTTCAGCTCGCAACAGGCGTTGATCGTGGACAGGCTGGCGCAGCTGGTGGCGGAGGTGAACTTGTATACGGCGTTGGGTGGAGCGTGGCGCGTCAACGCAACGCCGACTGCCGCAACCGATACTCCCCCGGCGTCATCTGCGCATACCGCAGGAAAAACCGGCTGAAATACGCCGGGTCCTTGAACCCCAGCTGGTAGCAGATTTCATTTGCGGAGCTGCCGGTAAACAACAGAAGGCGTTTGGCCTCTTGCATCAGGCGTTCAAGAATCAGGCGCTTGGAGGGCAGGTCGGCGATGCGTCGGCACACCTCATTGAGGCGCGCCTGGGTCACGCCGATGGCCTGGGCATAACGCGCCAGCGGCCAATGCTCCAGGTAATGGGCTTCGATCAGTTCGTTGAAGCGGTGAAAAATCCGCAGGTCTTCATGGGCCGTCGGCCGTGCCGGCAGGGCGTGGGCGCACAGGCGCAGCAGGCGGATCATGATCAAGCGCGTCAGGCTGTCGAGGGCGGCTGCGCGGCCTGCCCGTTCGGCGTTGATCTCGCCGCACAGTTCTTCGAAAAGCTGGTCCAGCCCATCGGCGTCGGCGCCCAGCGCGACACACGCAGCCCCGGAGGCAAGGCTGGGGTCGGCGTCGATCAAGCCCCACACCAGTTGCTGGCGCACCGTCAGCACATGCCCGTCGGCATCGGCTTCGGTGACGAAGGCGTGGGCCACCGTGGGCGGCGTGAGAAAAAACATCGGCCCTGCTTCGACGTACTGGCGGTCGTCCAGATACACCCGCACCGCGCCACTCTTGACGTAATGCACCTGGAAAAACCGGTCATGGCGATGCACGGCCATATTGCGCCCGAAAAAACCTGCCAGGTTGCCCAGCTTGTCGTAATGCACCTCGGCGTCGCTGTAACGCTGGTCGTAGACCTGCCCGAGGTTGATGTTGGGAATCGGCTGCACGTCGCCCTCCTCTTGTTGTTGTGATGCCATCGGAGTGTGCCACGCTTGACGGTAGTTAACATATTAATTATAACGTTAACAACTTAACGAACTGCCTATGCAGCCGTCGTCACCGCCAGGAGAAACGCATGAGCCGTACCCTGCATGATGTTGCCAGCGGCACCCTGTTCGGCGTTGCGCTGAACTACCAGGGCCTGCTGGACCAACATCTCGCCGCCTTCGAGCAGGCGCCCTACCAGAAGCCGCCAACCAAGCCAGTGTTGTTCATCAAGACGCCCAACACCCGTAATGCCCATGGCGGCGTGGTGTTGCAGCCTGCAGGCGAGCGCCTGCAACCGGGCCCGGCGCTGGGCGTGGTGATCGGCCAGCGCGCCAGCCGCGTCAGCCTGGACAATGCCATGGCCCATGTGGCCGGGTATGTGGTGGTCAACGAATTCAGCCTGCCGGAAGACAGCTACTACCGCCCTGCCGTCAAAGCCAAATGCCGCGATGGGTTTTGCGCCTTGGGCCCGCAAGTGATTGAGCGGGATCAAGTGGCCAACCCCAACGAGCTGTCCCTCAAGCTCTTCGTCAATGGCGAGCTGCGCCAGCAAAACTCCACCGCCCATTGGGTGCGCGACATCCCACAATTGATCGCCGAGATCAGCGAGTTCATGACCCTGCATCCCGGTGACGTGCTGATCACCGGTACACCGGAGGGCCGTGTGGATGTGCAGCCGGGTGATCGTGTTGAAGTTGAAATCACTGGCGTCGGCCGCCTGCTCAATATCGTTCAGGCGGAGGCACTGGCATGAAGCGCGCACGTATCCGTTTTGAAGGTCAGAGCCATGCCGTGCAGGTAGACGACGATCACAGCGTGCGCCTCAGCGATGGCCGGCGGCTTGCCGAAGATCAGGTGCAATGGCTGCCGCCCGCCACCGGCAATATGTTCGCCCTGGGCTTGAACTACGCCGATCACGCCGCCGAACTGGCCTTCACACCGCCGACCGAACCGCTGGCCTTTATCAAGTCGGTCGGCACCTACACCGGTCACCGCCAAGTCACCTGGCGCCCGGACAACGTCGCCTACATGCACTACGAGTGCGAACTGGTGGCGGTGATCGGCAAGACCGCGCGCAACGTCAAGCGCGCCGACGCCCTGGACTACCTGGCCGGTTACACGGTGTGCAACGACTACGCGATCCGCGACTACCTGGAAAACTACTACCGCCCCAACCTGCGGGTTAAAAACCGCGACGCCACCACCCCGGTGGGCCCCTGGATCGTCGACGTGGCCGATGTGCCCGACCCAGGCAACCTGAAGTTGCGCACCTGGATCAACGGCGAGTTGCGCCAGGAAGGCAGCA
Organism: Pseudomonas sp. W15Feb34; assembly: GCF_023127765.1. Classification (NCBI taxonomy): domain Bacteria; kingdom Pseudomonadati; phylum Pseudomonadota; class Gammaproteobacteria; order Pseudomonadales; family Pseudomonadaceae; genus Pseudomonas; species Pseudomonas sp. W15Feb34. The sequence goes on along the minus strand of NZ_SPKN01000032.1, from coordinate 53,703 downwards.
CCCAAGACATGATTTTCGATATCCCCTACCTCATCGAATACCTGTCCAGCTTCATGACCCTGCAACCCGGCGACATGATCGCCACCGGCACGCCCGAGGGCCTGGCCGATGTGGTGCCGGGCGATGAAGTGGTGGTGGAAGTCGAAGGCGTGGGCCGCCTGGTCAACCGTATTGTCAGTGAGACGGAGTTTTTCTCCGTGCGCAAAGAGGCTTGAACAACATGATCAAACACTGGATCAACGGCCGTGAGGTCGAGAGCAAAGACGTATTCATCAACTACAACCCGGCCACCGGCGAGGCCATCGGCGAAGTCGCCAGCGGTGGTGCCGATGAAGTCGCACAAGCCGTGGCGGCGGCCAAGGAGGCGTTTCCCAAGTGGGCCAACACCCCGGCCAGGGAGCGCGCACGCTTGATGCGCAAGCTCGGCGAATTGATTGAACAGAACGTGCCACGCCTGGCCGAACTGGAAACCCTCGACACCGGTTTGCCAATTCACCAGACCAAGAACGTGTTGATTCCACGGGCCTCGCACAACTTCGACTTTTTCGCCGAAGTCTGCACCCGCATGGACGGCCACAGTTATCCGGTGGACGACCAGATGCTCAACTACACCCTGTACCAGCCGGTAGGCGTGTGCGGGTTGGTGTCGCCATGGAACGTGCCGTTCATGACCGCCACCTGGAAGACCGCGCCGTGCCTGGCGCTGGGCAATACCGCCGTATTGAAAATGTCGGAGCTGTCGCCACTGACCGCCAATGAACTGGGACGCCTGGCGGTGGAAGCCGGGATCCCCAACGGCGTGCTCAATGTGATCCAGGGCTACGGCGCGACCGCTGGTGATGCACTGGTACGCCATCCGGATGTACGGGCGATTTCCTTTACCGGCGGCACTGCCACTGGCAAGAAAATCATGCAGACCGCCGGCCTTAAAAAGTACTCCATGGAACTGGGCGGCAAGTCGCCGGTGCTGATTTTTGAAGACGCCGACCTAGAGCGCGCCCTCGACGCCGCACTGTTCACGATCTTCTCCCTGAACGGCGAGCGGTGCACCGCCGGTAGCCGGATCTTTATTCAGGAAAGCGTCTACCCGCAATTTGTCGCCGAGTTCGCGGCGCGGGCCAAGCGCCTGATCGTAGGCGACCCGCAGGACCCCAAAACCCAGGTCGGTTCGATGATCACCCAGGCCCATTACGACAAGGTCACCGGCTACATCAAGATCGGTCTGGAGGAAGGCGCCACACTGCTGGCCGGCGGCCTGGAGCGCCCGGCCAACTTGCCGGCGCACCTGAGCCGCGGCCAGTTTATCCAGCCAACGGTGTTTTCCGATGTGAACAACCGGATGCGCATCGCCCAGGAAGAAATCTTTGGTCCGGTGGTGTGCCTGATCCCGTTCAAGGACGAAGCCGAAGCGCTGCAACTGGCCAACGACACCGAATACGGGCTGGCGTCCTATATCTGGACCCAGGACATCGGTAAGGCTCATCGGCTGGCGCGCGGTATTGAGGCGGGCATGGTATTTATCAATAGCCAGAACGTGCGCGATTTGCGTCAGCCCTTTGGCGGGGTGAAAGGCTCGGGCACCGGGCGCGAGGGTGGCCAGTACAGCTTTGAAGTGTTTGCCGAGATCAAGAACGTGTGTATTTCCATGGGCAGTCATCACATTCCGCGCTGGGGTGTGTAGCCCAGGATCAAACAAGCCTCCTGTGGGAGCCGGGCTTGCCCGCGATGCAGACACCGCGGTCCTTCAGCCTTACCGAGTCGATGCAATCGCAGGCAAGCCAGCTCCCACAGGGACCTCACAAGCCTTACAAGAATAATTATTCAGGAGAATCATCATGGGCGAAGTGGTTCTGGCAGCGAAGATCTGCCACGTACCGTCGATGTACCTGTCGGAACTGCCCGGCAAGCATCACGGCTGTCGCGAAGCGGCGATTGCCGGGCACAAGGAAATCGGCCGGCGCGCCCGCGAACTGGGGGCCGACACCGCCGTGGTGTTCGACGTGCACTGGCTGGTCAACAGCGGTTATCACGTCAACTGTGGCGAGCAGTTCCAGGGCACCTACACCAGCAACGAGCTGCCGCACTTCATCAAGAACATGGATTACGCCTACCCCGGCTGCCCCGAGTTGGGCGAGCTGATCGCCGCCGAAGCCAACCTGGCCGGCGTGCGCAGCATGGCCCATAACATCCCGAGCCTGGAGCTGGAATACGGCACGCTGGTGCCCATGCGTTACATGCACATGGGCGTGCCCGAGGATGAAAAATTCAAGGTGATTTCCATTGCCGCCTGGTGTGCCTGGCATCGTCTGGAAGACAGCTTCGCCTTTGGCGCCGCCGTGCGCCGAGCCATCGAAAAGAGTGACCGCAAGGTGCTGGTGCTGGCGTCCGGCTCGTTGTCCCACCGTTTTTCCGACGACCGCCAGGCCGAAGCGAATATCCACAACTGGACCCGTGAGTTTGACAAGCAGGTAGACCTGCACGTCGTCGAGATGTGGCAGCAAGGCCGCTTCAAAGAGTTCTGCGCGATGCTGCCGGACTACGCCGAACACTGCTTTGGCGAAGGCAAGATGCACGACACCGCCATGCTCCTGGGCCTGCTGGGTGGGCCGGACTATGCCCAGCCGGCCGAGATCATCACGCCGCCGTTCGGCAGTTCGGGCACTGGCCAGATCAACGCGATTTTCCCGCTGTAGCTTTGGGAGAAACCTATGCCGCACTTTATCGCTGAGTACACCGACAACCTTGAACCTCAGGCCGATTTGCCTGGCCTGTTTGAAAAAATCCACCGCGTGCTGGGCGACAGTGGCGTGTTTCCGTTGGGCGGCATCCGTAGCCGTGGTGTGCGCCTGGACACCTGGCGCATGGCCGACGGCAAGCATGACTACGCCTTCGTGCACATGACCCTCAAGGTCGGCCACGGCCGCGACCTGGCCACGCGCCAGGCGGTGGCCGAAGCCGTGTTCGCGGTGATCACCGCGCACTTCGCCCAATTGCAGGCGCAGCGGTTGTTGGCGCTGTCGTTCGAGATGGTCGAGTTGCACCCACAGCTCAACTTCAAGCAGAACAATGTGCATGCGTTTCTGAATAACGCGGCGGGATAAAAACCTGCCCTCCCCCCACGGCCACTCAGACAAAAAGTACAACATCATGAGCACAGCCCACTCCACTGCAAGCCTGCGGCTTGCCGAGCACGACCGCACCCATCGTTTGGTGACCTGGCGCCTGATGCCCTTGTTGCTGGTGTGTTACCTGTTCGCCCACCTGGACCGTATCAACATCGGCTTCGCCAAGATGCAGATGAGCCACGACCTGCAGTTCAGCGACACGGTGTACGGCTTTGGCGCCGGGCTGTTTTTCATTGCCTACGCGCTGTTTGGCGTGCCCAGCAACATGGCCCTGGACCGGGTCGGACCACGGCGCTGGATCGCCTGCCTGATGGTGGTGTGGGGCCTGCTCTCCACCGGCATGTTGTGGGTGGAAAGTGCTAGGGGCTTCTACGTGCTGCGCTTTTTGCTGGGGGTGGCCGAAGCCGGATTTTTCCCGGGGATTCTGGTGTTTCTCAACCGCTGGTACCCGGCGCGGCGACGTGCCCAGGTCACTGCCTTGTTTGCCATTGCCGTGCCCATGGCCGGGGTGTTGGGCGGGCCGATTTCCGGGGCGATCCTGGAGAACTTCCACGACGTGGGCAGCCTGCGCGGCTGGCAATGGATGTTCCTGATCGAAGGTGCCCCCGTGGTGCTGCTGGGGCTGGTGGTACTCAAATGCTTGCCGGACAGTTTCGAAGTGGTGCACTGGTTGAGCACCGAGCAAAAACAGCAACTGCGCACCCAGTTGAGCAACGAAGAACAGCGCAAGACCATCACCTCGTTCAGCGGCATCCTGCGGGACCCGCAAGTGTGGCTGCTGGTGGCCGTGTACTTTGCGGTGATGCTGGCGGTCAACACCCTGGCGTTCTGGATGCCGACCCTGATCCACGGCGCCGGCATCGGCCGCGACAGTCAGGTCGGCTTGCTCAGCGCCGTGCCCTACCTGGCCGGCTGCTTCTTCATGCTCGGCTGCGGGCGCTCGTCCGATCGCCAGCGCGAGCGTCGCTGGCATTTATGCGTGCCCCTGCTGATGGCCGCTGTCGGCATTGCCGTCGCGGGCCTGGCGCCCGGCAATGCGCTGCTGGTGATGAGCGGGTTGGTGGTCGCCGGCATGGGCGCCAGCGCGGCGCTGCCGATGTTCTGGCAACTGCCGCCGGCGTTTCTTTCCAACACCACCCAGGCGGCGGGCATCGCCATGATCAGCTCGTTCGGCAGCATCGCCGCGTTCCTCGCGCCCTACCTGATCGGCTGGATGCGCGACGCCACCCAGAGCGCCAGCCTGGCCCTGTACGTACTCGCCCTGTTTATCGCCCTCGGTGGCCTGCTGGTGCTGCGCACTCAGGCCGCCATCGTCAACCCACACTAGAGACCGTTGCCATGCTCGACTCCCAGCAAATCCTCGCGGCCGCCGCCCACCTGGACCGCGCCGAACGCAGCCGCGAACAGGTGCGTCAGTTTTCCCTCGACTACCCCGGCATCACCCTCGAGGATGCCTACGCCATCCAGCGCGAATGGGTTGCGCAAAAGATCAAGAACGGGCGCACGCTCAAGGGCCACAAGATCGGCCTCACTTCACGAGCCATGCAGGTTTCTTCGAACATCACCGAGCCCGACTACGGCGCCCTGCTCGATGACATGTTTTTCGACGAAGGCAGTGATATTCCCTTCGAACGCTTCATCGTGCCGCGTGTGGAAGTGGAACTGGCGTTCATCCTTGGCAAGCCGCTCAAGGGCCCCAACTGCACGGTGTTCGATGTGCTCGACGCGACCGAATGGGTGATCCCGGCGCTGGAAATCATCGACGCACGCATCCAACAGGTCGACCCACAGACCAACGCCACCCGCAAGGTGTTCGACACCATCTCCGACAACGCCGCCAATGCCGGCGTGGTACTCGGTGGCCGGGCTGTGCGCCCCACCGAGATCGACCTGCGCAAAGTGCCGGCGGTGCTGTATCGCAATGGCGTGATCGAAGAATCCGGCGTCTCGGCGGCAGTGCTCAACCACCCGGCCAAGGGCGTGGCGTGGCTGGCCAACAAGCTGGCGGCGCATGACGTCACCTTACTGCCGGGCCAGGTGATTCTCGGCGGCTCGTTTACCCGTCCGGTGGCCGCCCGCCCCGGGGATACCTTCCACGTCGACTACGACCTGCTCGGTTCGATCGCCTGTCGCTTCGTCTGAACACTGGAGGATTGTCATGGACATGCCTGTCAACCGCTTCAAACAACGCCTTCACAACGGCGAGGTGCAGATCGGCCTATGGCTTGGCCTCGCCAATGCCTATAGCGCCGAGTTGGCCGCCAATGCCGGTTTCGACTGGCTGTTGATCGACGGCGAACATGCGCCCAACCACCTGCAGGGGATGCTTGCGCAATTGCAGGCCATCGCGCCCTACCCCAGCCAGGCGCTGATTCGCCCGGTGGTCGGCGACACGGCATTGATCAAGCAACTGCTCGATATCGGCGCGCAGACGCTGCTGGTGCCCATGGTCGAAAGCGCTGCCCAGGCCCAAGAACTGGTGCGCGCCCTGCACTACCCGCCCCAGGGTATTCGCGGCGTCGGCAGTGCCCTGGCCCGTGCTTCGCGCTGGAACAGCATCACCGACTACCTCGACCAGGCCGACGCGCAGATGTGCCTGCTGGTGCAGATTGAAAACCGCGAGGGCCTGGCCAATCTGGACGCTATCACCGCCGTCGAAGGCGTGGACGGTGTGTTCATCGGCCCGGCGGACTTGAGTGCGGCCATGGGGCATCGCGGTAACCCCGGGCATCCTGAAGTGCAGGCGGCGATAGAGGACGCCATCGTGCGCATTGTTCGAGCGGGCAAGGCGGCAGGGATTCTCAGTGCGGATGAACGCCTGGCGCGGCGCTATATCGAACTGGGCGCAACGTTCGTGGCGGTGGGAGTGGATACCACCGTGTTGATGCGCGGGTTGCAAAGCCTGGCCGGGAAGTTCAAAGACGTACCGGTGGCTGCCAATACCGGTGGTGTCTACTGAGATCCAATGTGGGAGCTGGCTTGCCTGCGATAGCGGTGTATCAGCGACAAATAAGCCAGCTGACCCGACGCTATCGCAGGCAAGCCAGCTCCCACAGTTGACCGGCGGTGGTTCAGTCATTAGTTCAGCGCTTGATGTTCTTCAAGTCATCCAACAACCCCAGCAAGGTCTGGAATTTCTCTTCGCCAAGCTGATCCTGCAAGCGCTGGTAGTTGGCCTCCATGCACTGGCTCATGGACGCGAAACTCGCCTTGCCCTTGTCCGCCAGGGTAATGAGCACCCGGCGCTGGTCCTGTTCGGCCTTGCGTCGGTGCACCATGCCGGCGGCTTCCATGCGCACCAGCACGCCGGTCATGCTCGGCTTGAGGATGCACGCCAGTTCCGCCAGTTGGTAAATCTCCAGCTCACCGTGCTGTTCGAGGATGCGGATGATGCGCCATTGCTGTTCGGTCAGGCCGTGTTCATTCAGGGACGGGCGGAAAAAACTCATCGCGGCCTCACGCGCTTGCAGCAAGGCCAGGGTCAGGGATTGTCGAGGTTTGGACATAGGATCAGGGTCACGAAGTATTTAGTTAATAATTTAACGAAACTCTAACATTCCCCGCCAGCGAGCGCGCTATAACTTGTGTGTGCCCTCGCCCGTGGCGCGCTGAATCAAAAAACCGGGCACGCAGGATCAAGACTTCCAGCCCGTCAGGGGCCCTAATGGAGGCATCCGCTTTAGCGCCTTCCTTCACTTTTTCAGGCTGCGCCATGATCAACATCGAAACCCCTACGTATTACACCGCCACCAAGAAATACAACCTCAGCTTCCCCACCCTGGAGCAAGACATCGACGCGGACGTCGTGGTGATCGGTGGCGGCTTTTCCGGGATCAACACCGCGCTGGAACTGGCGGAAAAAGGCATCACCAATATCGTGGTGCTTGAAGCGCGGTACCTGGGCTTTGGCGGCACCGGCCGCAACGGCGGGCAGATCATGGCGGGCATCGGCCATGACCTGGAGAAGATCAAGAAGGACGTGGGCGAAGACGGGCTGCGCCAGGTGTTCGAGATCAGCGACCTGGGCGCCGACATCATCAAGAACCGCATCGCCAAGTACAACATCGATGCCGATTTCTGCCACGGCTACGGCTATATGGGCTTCAACGCCCGCCAGGAAAAAACTCTGCGCGCCTGGGAGAAGGACTTCAAGTCGGTCAACAGCCAGCATGAAATCCGCTTTCTCGGCGGCTCGGATGTGCAGCAGATCATCGGTTCCAACGCCTACACCAGTGCGCTGCTGCACATGGGCGGCGGGCATGTGCACTCGCTGAACCTGCTGCTGGGCGAGGCCACCGCGCTGGCCGGCCATGGGGTAAGGATTTTTGAGAACAGCCCGGCCCTGGAGGTCAGCTACGGCGAACGCATCACCGTGCGCACCGGGCGCGGTTCGGTACGCGCCGGCAAGTTGCTGTGGGCCTGTGACAGCTTTCTCAACAAGCTCGAACCGGAACTGCACCGCTCGACCATCAACACCTACGCGTTCCAGATGATGACCGAGCCGTTGTCCGAAGATTTGATCCAGCGCATCAGCCCGATCCGTGGCGCCTACAGCGATATCCGCCCGGTGATCGACTACTACCGCGTAACCAATGAAAACCGCCTGCTGTTCGGCGCCGCGACGCCTTTGGTCGAGCATATTCCCGGCGACCTGAAAGCCTGGAACCGCCACCTGATGCTGAAGATTTTCCCCTACCTCAAGGACGTGAAAATCGACCTGGCCTGGGGCGGCCCGATGGCGTGCAGCCCGAATCTGTTCCCGCAGATCGGCACCTTGCCGGGGCGCAGCAATGCGTTTTTCGTGCAGGGCTATTCAGGCTTTGGCGTCACCCCCAGCCACATCATCTGCAAGGTCCTGGCCGAAGGCATGAGCGAAGGCTCGGCGCGCTATGACCTGGTCAGCTCGATCCGCCGCCCGACCATCATCGGCAAGGAAGCAATTCGCCCTCTGCTGCTGACGGCGGGCAAATCCTGGCACCAATTGTCCGGCTACTGGAACGGGCGTCGTTGATTCGCTTTTTTTCACTCATCAGGAACCACTGCCATGACCCTCACCACCGTCAAACATAACGTCCAGCTGTCGGAACTCGATGCCTGGGGCACCGTGGCCGACCTCGGCTCACAGATCCTTGAAGGCGAGGTGCGCGCCTTCGGCAAGATGACATTCGGCGCACCTACCGATGCGGTCAGCAGCGCTTACTTCGGCACCACCCAGGGCAAATTCCGCATGGTCTACCCGTTCGCCGAACAAGCCACGGTGGTCACCGGCGAGGTGATACTCACCGATGAGTCCACCGGCCAGTCCACCCGCTACAAGGCCGGTGACAGCTGGTTTGTGACCAAGGGCACGCCGGTGCTGTGGGAAGTGGTCAGCGAGAGTTTCGTCAAACACTACTTCGCCGTCGTGTAAGGAGCCTTGCCATGAGCACTTCTTCTGACTGGATCACCGTGGGCGCCCTGGCCGACGGTTTTGCACCCGAAGCGTTCATCCTGCCGAACCTCGCCGACCTGGCGGGCCAGACCTTCACTCTGCACTTTGCCAATGGCTGGCAGATCGAGCATCGCTTCGAACAGGAGCGCCTGGCCTGGCACGCCGCCGACGGACACTCCAGCGGCAGTGCAGCCTACCGCGCCAGCTCGATTCGCCCGGGCCTGTACCTGGTGGACTTCATCAAGCACGAGGCCGGGCAAAGCTGGTCGATCAGCCTGGTGCTGGACACGCCAACTGCCTCCTTTACCGCGGTGATTGGCCGTATGCCGGAGCCGGCAGAGACCCACGAAGGTCTTTACCACCGCGCCCTGGCCGGCAAACCGCTGACCTCGGTGCACGCCGAGTTCCTCCACGGCAGCATCGACCGGCCGTGGCAGGAGGGCCATTGCCTGCACGCCCCCACCGAGGAACTGGTGGGCCTGCGCAACCACTACCGCTACAGCCCCAGCGAGGTCTACGAGCACATCTACCTCAACCCGCGGTTCTATGCCTGGCAATGCCTTGAGGGTGTGGAGAAAGGCTTGTGCGACACCGACCGCTGCCATTACTACAAGATCGCCGAGCAGCTGTACCTGTTCGTCTGGCAGGAGAAGATCGTGCCCACCCTCGGCCTGGTGCTGATCGACCTGCAACAACACCGCAGCGACGGCAAGATCTTCGGCTACGCGGGGGCATCCTTCGACGCGCTGTCGAACTTCCCGATCAGTTCCTATTGCCAGGTGCTCAACCGCACGGAGTACCCCCGTGACTGAGCCGCGCACGGTAGTGATCACCGGGGCCGGCACCGGCATCGGCGCCGCCTGTGCCCGGCTGTACGCGCAGGAAGGCGCACGGCTGGTACTGATCGGCCGGCGCCGCGAGCCACTGGAACAGGCGGCGCAGGCCAGCGGCGGCCTGATCCTGGTGGGCGATGCCGCCTGCCCCGACACCTGGGAGGGCTTTATCCGCGAGATTCACGCCCACTACGGGCGTATCGATGTACTGCTGGCGTGTGCCGGCGGTCATGGCCTGGGCAGCGCGACCCAGACCAGCCCGTCTACGTGGGAAGCGGCGCTGCGCAGTAACCTGGACAGCGCGTTCTACAGTGCCCGCGCCTGCCTGCCGCTGTTGCAGGAAAGCGCCGGCAGTGTCGTGCTGATCGGCTCCATCGCCTCGCTCGCGGCGGGGCCCGAGGTGTGCGGCTACACCACGGCCAAACATGCGTTACTCGGGCTCAATCGCTCGCTGGCACGGGACTACGGCCCCCACGGCGTGCGCGTGAACGCGGTGTGCCCGGGCTGGGTGCACACGCCGATGGCCGATGCCGAGATGCAGCCGTTGATGGAGGCGTACGGCGACACCTTGCAGCAAGCGTACGAGCGCGTGTGTGCCGATGTGCCGCTGCGCCGCGCCGCCCGGGCCGAAGAGATCGCCAAGGTATGCCGCTTCCTGGCCAGCGACGACGCATCGATCATTACCGGGGCTACGTTGGTGACGGACGGTGGGTCCAGCATCGTCGACGTGCCGACGCTGGCGTTTACGCGCCTGGAGCCTGCCCATGCCCAATGACCTGGATTTCAGCGACCAAGTCGTGCTGGTCACCGGCGGCGCCCAAGGGATTGGCCTGGGTATCGTCCAGGCCTTTGCCGAACGCGGTGCGCGGGTGGTGATTGCTGATCGCCTGCTGGAACAAGCTGAAAGGGTGGCCGCTGGGTTGTGCGCGCAGGGCTATCAGGTCGAGGCCGTGGGCGTTGACCTGGCGCAAGCCGAGGCGGTATTCGCCTGCGTTCAAGGGTTGGCGCAGCTGGATATTGTGGTGCACAACGCCGGGTATTTCCCTCTGACAGCCTTTGCCGACATCACCCCGGCGATCTTGCAACGCACCTTGGCGGTAAACCTTTCGGCGCTGTTCTGGCTGACCCAGGCGGCGTTACCGATGTTTCGCGCGCAAGGCCGGGGTTGCGTGCTGGTGACGTCTTCGGTCACCGGCAATCGGGTGGGTTATCCGGGGCTGAGCCACTATGCGGCGTCAAAGGCTGGGGTGAATGGGTTTATCCGCAACGCGGCGCTGGAACTGGCGCCGTTGAATGTGCGGGTCAATGGCGTGGAACCGGGCATGATCGCCACGCCGGCGATGAGCAACCTGGGCGATGCCGCGCTGAATGAGAGCATCGCCAGCCGTGTGCCACTGGGGCGTTTGGGCGCGGCTGCGGATATTGCCGGCGCCATGCTGTTTCTGGCTTCTGACCTGGCTGGCTATATCACCGGGCAGACATTGGTGGTCGATGGTGGCTCCACCCTGCCCGAATAACGGGGACCCATGTGGGAGGGGGCTTGCTCCCTCCCACATTGGATCTCCTGCAGCCTGAAGGACCTGTTTATGCCCCCACCGCCTGCAACCGGCTGGAGCGAAAATCCTTGGGCGACACCTCGAACTGCTTCTTGAACGACCGGCTGAAGTGCGCCGAGTCGGTAAAGCCCCACTTGTAGGCAATCGAGGTGATCGACTCGCTACGCAGGAAGGGGTTGGTCAAGTCGTCCGCACTGCGCTTGAGCCGCGCCCGCTGGATGTAGCGGCAGACGCTGTCGTCCTGCTCCTCGAACAAACGGTACAGGTGCCGCACCGAGATATTCAGGCGATTGGCCAGGCCAATCGGGCTCAGGCCAGGCTGGCCCAATGACTCATCAATGACCTTTTGCACATAGCTGCGCAGATTATTGCCCTGCAACGCAGCAACGCCCTCGCGGCACTCATCACCCTGCTCCAGCGCCGAGCCCAGCAGCGACACAAAGGCCGCCTGCAGCGCGTCCACTTGCGTGGCGTCGTCGTCAGTGTCGTCCTTGCACAGTTGATCCATCAGCACATGCAACATACGCCCACAGGCTTTGGTCGAGGAGATCTTGCCGAACGCCCGCGCCTGGCCGCCCAGGTGCTTGCACACCTCGGTGCGCGACAACGACAGCGAGGCATGTTCGATCAAACCAAAGGGGGTGATTTCGATCGAGCCCACCGAGTCCATCAACAGCATCTCGCCGGGGGCCAGCTGCACGGTCTGCTCGTTCTGGGTGATCTGCGAATAGCCGCTGCGCTGGCTGACCAGGAAGCACTCCTGGTCATTGTCGTGATCGGCGTGGTGCGTCGGGCGTTTGATCAGCCCGGCATTGGTGCGCAGGATGGCCAGGCCACGGGGCAAGTTGTGGATCTCGCCAATAAACAGCGAACGGTTGAAGGCCAGTTCGGTGTCGAAGTGGCCGCACGCGGCGCGCAGTTCGCGGTTCCAGCTGTCGAGCCCGTCGGGTGCATGCTGTGGGATGCTCATGGGGGTGTCTCCGCAGTGGCGTTCTTTTTGTTGTTCTGATGCAATAGTTAACATGTTATCTATATGCACGCAACAACAACCTGTTTGCCCTTTGCAGAAGCACTAATGATGCCAAACGGTATGTGGGAGGGGGCTTGCTCCCGATAGCGGTGGGCCAGCCAACACATTCATTGGATGACCCGCCGCTATCGGGAGCAAGCCCCCTCCCACAGAGGTGCGTCATTGGTTTCACAGGCCAGACATCACCCGCTGCAACCCACCTATGGCTGCCAATAGATACCTGCGTTGCTCGGTGCCCAACGCAATGTAACGCCGAAACGCAGGCATCCGGTTGACCACCTCACTGCCGCCCATATGCTCCAGGCGCACACACCATTGCCGGTCCTTGAGATCAATGCGCAGGCGCTTGAAATCCAGCGGCATCAGCGCCTGGAACAACCCGCTGTCGGCCAGCAAACGCGACTGTAGCTCACACGCCAGAGCCTGGCTGCCGGAGCGCCGGCGCACGCGGATACCGTTGCGCCGAATAGCGCCGCCATGGTGCACCTCGAAGCTGCCAGCGCCACTCGCTGAAGCAGGTACGCGCAGGACGCACTCGGTCAGCACCAGGTGCATCAACAACTGCGACTCGGTGCGCTCGACAATCTCGAAGCTCACACCGTCCACTTCAAGCGTCGCCAGGCCTAGATCACGCCGTAAGCGCGCCAGGGTCACCCCAGGTCGATAACCGCTCGGTGCACGGTCTGCGCTGAACAGCTCATACAGTTTTTGCCGCAAAGTCGTTATAACCGTCATGGGCAGGCCCCGGTTCGTGGCTGAATTCCTTGGCCAACACCTCCTCAACGCAGGCTGGCTTGAAGGGGTTGACCTTCTGCACCACCAGGGTCCAGAACAACGCATAGGTGGCGGTCACGCCGAGCATCACCCCAAACGGCACATAAATGTCGGCCGGGTTCATGCCTGGCGGGGTGATAAACCACATGCCCAGCAGGATGCCGATGCTGGAGACGATCTGCGGCAGCGGGAACCACGGCGAGCGATAGGCCCTGGGCAAATCCGGACGGCGAATGCGCAGGATCACCACCGACAGCGTCACCAACAGGTAAGCAAAACTCCACGCGCACACCGCCGCCAGCACCAGGTGCATGATGTTGTCGGTGTTGCCGCCCAGGTACAGCGCATGCAGGCACGGGATCAGCATGGCCACCAGGATGCACAGCAGCGGTGTCTTGAAGCGCGGGTGCAGGTAGGTGAACACCTTCGGTAACGCGCCATCCACCGCCATGCCATAGAGGATGCGCGGTACGCCAGCCATCAGGGTATTGATGGTTGCAGCGCCGGCAAACAGGAAGCCAATGCCCAGCCACAGCGGCCCGATCTGCCCCATCACCTGCTCGGCGAACCGTGGGATGGCCATGGGTGTATCCAACAGGTGCACGCCGGAGGCGGCGTCGAGCACCACGTTTTCCACCTGGCGTTTCATCGCGGCGCCATAGATGAACATGCATGTCGCCACGCCCATCAGCCCGAGCATCATCGCCCGTGGCATGACCTTGGCCGATTGGCGCAGGTCAGGTGCCAGCGGGGTGACGAACTCGCAGCCGACGAACATGAACATCGCCATGCCCACCAGCGACAGCACGGTGACCAGGTCGGTGCCCACCAGTGATTCCCCGAACCAGCCATCCAACTGCACCGCCGGCGCGGCGATCAGGCCCAGCACGCCGAACACCATCAGGGTGGTCCACATGCCGAACGTGAGGATAATCTCTGCCCGGCCAAACGCGCTGACCCCAAAGGCATTCAGCACCCCGAACACCAGCACGAACCCCACGCCCAGCAGCCACGAGCCGCCGGCCGATTCTGCCAGGGTATTGAGGTGTTCGAAGTTCACCAGGGCCATGACCCCGGCGAGGATGGTTTCGGCGGTACCGGCGAACACATGCACGATCAGATACGCCGACAAAGTGCCGGTAATCGCAAAGAACCGGCCCATGCCGCAGTTGATGTAGTCGTACACCGAGCCCGTGGTGGGCAGTATCGAGGCGGCCTCGGCGAAGGTGGTCGCCTGGGCCAGCATCATCACCACGGCGATCAGCATCGCCAGGGCAAAGGCGCTGCCACCAATGCCAAAACCCATGGTGGCGGTGAGGATCACCGGGCTTGCCATGATCAGCCCGATGGTGCTGGCCAACGCGGTGGGGAAACCTACCGTGCCCCGGTTTAGGTGCGCGGTGAGTCGGTCGTTGATCGACATGGTGGGGTCCTCGAAAGCGGTTTTTTTAGTGTGTCGGCACTCTGCGCCCCACCTGGCTCGATCGTCTTGCCCCTGTCTGCCGAAGGTTTTGTTGCTGCCTGCCACGGCGTATCGCCTGGCGGCCAGGGTCAACTGCCTGGCACGCATATGAAAGACTTGGCCTGCGACCGCTCGCCCTAATGCGCCCTCACTCTTAACCAAGATGGGGACAATAATAATGGAGCACACACTGAAAAACCGCCGCCTGCGCCAGGCGGTCGGCCTCGGCATTGCACTGCTGGTCGGCCAGGCCCAGGCCATCGAGTTGTATGCCGATACCGACACCCAGCTCACCGGCAACTTCCTTGCCGTCTACGGCCTGTTCAACAGCCCGAAGAACTACGATGGCCGCAGCGGCGGCTCCACCTGGCGCGAGGGGTTCATCAAGTACGGCCTGAGCGTCGAGCAGAGCCTGGGCAACCTGGGCGGCGTATACGGCACGGCGAACCTGGTGAGTTCCGGCACCTGGGGCGACGGCGATGCGTCGGGGTTGACCAACGGCACCGAGCGCACCACCAAGTTTGACGAAGCGTTCGCCGGCTGGCGCTCCGGCGAGCTGTTCCCGGCGCTGGGCAAGGATGGGGTAGACCTGTCGTTTGGCCGCCAGATCATCATGTTGGGCGACGGCTTCATCATCAACGACGACGGCCCCAACCTCGGCAATGGCGTAGGCAACGGCGAGTTCAATCGCGGCGGCGCCTACTACATTGCCGCGCGCCATGCCTTCGACAAGACTGCGGTGATTCGCCTGGGTGGCAAGGACGGCGTGCATGGCAGCCTGATGTGGATCAAATCCGACAACCGCGCCCAGGCCCTCACCGAAATGGCCGCCGGCACCCTGGAGTACAGCGCCGCGCCGGGCACCCTGGGGCTGACTTACATTCACGGCATCGATGTGGACGAGCGCTTCGCCACCGACCTGCAGCGCCAGCGCAAAGGCATGAACCTCTATAGCCTGCGCGGCGCCGGCAATGCAGGTATCGACAACGCGCACTTGGCTTTCGAACTGGCCCGCCAGGACAGGCGTGACAGCCAGCAAAACGCCGGTTACGTCGAAGCCGGCTACACCTTTGCCCACCTGCCCTGGTCACCGGACCTGACCTACCGCTACGCACGTTATTCGAAAAACTGGGATGGCATGTTCTCAGGCTTCAACCGTGGCTACGGCACCTGGGTGCAGGGCGAAGTGGCGGGCAACTATTCAGGCCCATTCAACAGCAACACGGCGGTGCAGCACATAGCGCTCAAGGTCAAGCCGCTGGGCAACATCACCCTCGGCGCACTGTTCTTTGACTACAACACCGTCAGCACCCGCGGCCAGTTGAACCTGGATGGCCGCGAACTGGACCTGTACGCCGAATGGGCCGTGAACGAGCACCTGATCATCACGCCGCTGCTGGGCCTGTACAAACCCGATAAAGCGGCCGACACCGGCGGTAACCAGGTCGGCGGCAACGGCACCAATGTCTACAGTCAGCTGGTGGTGGCCGTGCCGTTCTGAACCACCTCGGGCGCGCAGGGAGGCAGCGCCCGGACCTCGGCGTAGGCGCCCTGGTGGTAGAGCAACGGCGCACGGCCGAAGTCATCGAACGCCACCACCTTGCCGATCATGATCCAGTGATCGCCGCCATCGATCTGCTGGTACTTCTCGCAGTGAAAGCGCGCCGAGCAATCGGCGAACACTGGCGAGCCGCCCTCACCCGGCTCGTACTCGATGAGGGCGAAGCGGTCTTCACGGGGGCGCGCAAAGTTGTTGGACAGGTGCACCTGGTCCGCCGCCAGCACATTCACCGCAAAATGACTGGCCTCCTCGAACACTGCATGGCTGTTGGAGCGCTTGTCGATGCTCCACAGCACCAGCGGCGGGTCGAGGGACACCGAGTTGAAACTGTTGGCGGTCACGCCGACCTTGTGCCCGGAAGCGGTGGCGGCAGTGACCACCGTCACACCGGTGGCGAAGTTGCCGAGGGCGCGGCGAAAGGCCCGTGGGTCGAAAACGTCAGACATGCAAGACTCCCGGGTGGCCGCGAGTGGCCGCCCTTATTGTTATGGGTGATAGGCGCGGCTACACCATGCTCGGGTCGGGTTCCAGACCCATCAGCTCACGGCCGAGGATCTGCGCGCACACGTCGTAGTCGGTATAGGCATGGGCGCCTGTCATATGGGAATCGCGGAACAGGCGCTGCATCTCGTTGTGCTCGAACCAGGCATTCCCGCCCGCAGCGGCGAACAGGCGGTCTACTGCGTCGATGCACATCTTGGTGGCGTAACCCTGATTGGTGCGCCAGAACGCCAGGGTTTCCCGCGTGGGATAACGGTGGGCGGCGCTGTGTTCGGCGTGTTCCTGCCAGGTTTTTTCCAGGAACGCTCGGGCGGCGGCGACCTGGTGGGTGGACTCGGCCAGGCGCATCAACGCCGGGGTGGCTGCGCCGACGGCGGCACCGGTGTAGGCGCGCACCCGCGTCCTGGTTTTTTCGCGAAACACCTCAAGCATACGCTCGGCCACACCGAGGCTGACGGTGGAGAAGCCACTGGCAAAATATGGCCGATACGGCGCGTAGAAAATCTGGCTGTCGGGGTAGAGGCCAAAGCCTGCGGACTTGCCCTCCATCATGTCCTTGGCCTTCTGGATACGGTGTTCGGGCACCCAGGCGTTGTCGATGATCAGGGTCTTGGTGCCGCTGCCTTTCATGCCGGCCGCAAACCAGTCGTCGCGAATCTGATAGTCACTGCGCGGTAACACAGCAAAGCAGTAATCCTGGGTGCCTTCGGCGTTCTGGCGACGGCAGCCGACAATCGCCCACTCGCCATGGTCACAGCCGCTGCTCCAGCCCATCTCACCGCTGAAGTACACCCCGCCCTCGCCCTCGGTCACCCGACCGAACGGCGCAATACTGCTGCTGGCCGTGGCATCCGGGTTGGCACCCCAGATTTCCTGCTGCAACTGGGTCGAGAACAGCGCCAGTTGGTGGCTGTGAGTACACAACAAGCTCATCGCCCAGGCGGTACTGGCGCAACTACCGGCGAGCAAGGCGATGCAGTCGCCGAACTCGGGCAGCGTCAGCTCCAGGCCGCCGAAGGCCTTGGGCTGAAAGGCACGGTGCAGGCCGATGCTTTTGAGCAGGGCGATATTTTCATCCGGTACCTGGCGCAGTTGCTCTGCACGGCTGGCATTCGCGGCAATGGCCGGCAAAAGGGGTTTGAGGTCTTCAAGGAGCGGGTTTGGCTTTTTCATGGACGGCCCTGCTTATTATTGGAAGTCCGACAGGCGTTCCGGATTGCGGAACGGCGCTGGATGTAGGGCCAGTATCGAACGGGCCGTGCTGGCGGGAAATGCACGTTCGGCAGGCAAGCTTGTACTTTTCACAGGCGCGGCAGGCACAGGCATAAAACCTGGCAGGCACAGTCAAGCCGCTTATTGGTGCGTTGGTTACCCTCGGGTTTTCTTTTGTGAATTGCCAGGAACCTGCCATGAGCGATATCCCGTTGCTGCCTCAAGTCGAAGCCTTTTTGCGTCGCCGCCATGGGCTGTTTATCGACGGTGTCAGCGTGCGCAGCCACGCCGATCAAACCCTGAACGTCATCAACCCTGCCACCGGCCAGGTGATCGCCGAAGTGGCCGACGCAGACCTGGCGGATATCGACGCCGCGGTCGCTTGCGCCAACCGTGGTTTCCAGCGATGGTCCCAGGCCGCGCCCGCCATACGCGGCAACGTGCTACTCAAATTGGCCGATCTGCTGGAACAGCACCGTGAAGAACTGGCGCAGATCGAAACGTGCCAGTCGGGCAAGATCATCCAGATATCCCGCGCTTTCGAGGTCGATCAGGCCGCGCATTTCCTGCGTTATTACGCCGGCTGGGCCACCAAGCTCAGCGGCCAGACCCTGACCCCATCCCTGCCTTCATTCAATGGCGAGCGCTACACCGCCTTTACCCTGCGCGAGCCGGTGGGCGTGGTGGTTGGGATCGTGCCGTGGAATTTCTCGACCATGATCGCCATTTGGAAACTCGCCTCGGCGCTGGTGACCGGCTGCAGCATCATCATCAAGCCCAGCGAATTCACGCCTCTGACCCTGCTGCGCATCGCTGAACTGGCCATCGACGCCGGACTGCCGGCGGGTGTGCTCAATGTGCTGACCGGCGGCGGCCATGTCGGCAAGGGGCTGGTGGAACACCCCGGCACGCACAAGGTTTCATTCACCGGCTCAGTGCCCACCGGCATCGCCGTCGGCCGCAGCGCCATGGGCGCCGGCCACACCCGTGCAACCCTGGAACTGGGTGGCAAGAATGCCGCCGGCTTCCTACCCGATATGGACGTGGACAAGGCAGTGGACGGCATCATCGAAGCGGGCTTTTTGCACTCGGGGCAAATCTGCGCGGCGGCCGAACGCTTTTTCGTGCACCGCTCGCAAATCGACGCCGTGCTGGAAAAACTCAAGACGCGCCTCGGCCGCCTGAACATCGGCTCACCGCTGGACGAACACACCGAATTCGGCCCGGTCACGCACCAGCAGCACCAGCACAAACTGCTCGGCTACTTCAACCAGGCCCGCGCCGAAAACAACACGATCATCCACGGCGGCCACCTTATCGACCGGCCTGGTTGCTACGTCGAACCCACGGTGATCCTCGCCAACCACCTGCACGACACCCTGCTCAACGAAGAAACCTTCGGCCCCATCGCCACCTTCCTGCCCTACGATGACGAAGACGAACTGCTGGCGCTTATGAACCACGGGCCCTATGGGCTGAGCGCCAGCCTGTGGACCAACGATTTGGGCAAGGCCCTGCGCATGATCCCGGCCATCAAGGCAGGCACCTTGTGGGTGAACATGCACACCTTGCTCGACCCGGCGGTGCCGTTTGGTGGGTGCCGGTCTTCGGGGGTCGGGCGGGAGTTTGGCAGTGCATTTATTGAGGATTACACCGAACTTAAGTCGGTGATGATTCGGTATTGATTGGGGGGGCAGTGCACATCTGGTTTGGTGTACATCTGGTTTGGTGTACACCGACCCCATGTGGGAGGGGGCTTGCCCCGATGGCGGTGGGTCAGTCACAGATGTATTGACTGACACGGCCTCATCGGGAGCAAGCCCCCTCCCACACTTGGATCGCATTGCGTCAGTGAGATAGCTGTCGTTTTCAGCCCCCAGCGCCTGCGCCTCCATCTCGATCAACCTTGCGGCAACGACCACCCGCTGACGTTGATCCAAAGAGTGAGTTCATCAGACCGCTCTTACACAAACTTCGGGTTGCGTCCGATGAGTGTCGCCGCTAACCTTCGCGGGTCGCTGCAAAATCAGCGAACGGGTGTGGTAGCCCAGTTCTTTCATAGACCCCAAAACGCTCAAGGGCGTTTTTTTGTGCGGGCTGCTTTGTGGCGGCTGTGCATGGGAGGCTTCGGCCTGCCGGGTTTCTATGACCGGTCTACCACCCCGTGTACAGTCGCCTCCTTACTTCGTGTGGTAGCGAAATGGAGGTGCTCATTCATAGGAGCTTCGCCATGAAAAAAGTCACACCCAATCCCCCGCCATCCCCCTCGGATGACAACCCACAACTACCTCCCGATGTCATTTTCACCGTCCGCCCCGGACTCAGCACTGAAGCCGCCCTGAGCAATGCCAGCGAAATGCTGGAGTCAGCGACTGTCTGTGCCTATGACTGTGCCGAACAGCTTGACGGCCAGAGCCGCAAGCATGTGCTGGCGGTGGTGCAGATGATTGAGATTGCGCAGTTGCTGGTCGATGAAGCGCTGAACCGGGAATGCCCGGTGGCCTGATGAACAAACGCAAACCCAACAGGCAATGATGTTCTCTGTGGGAGGGGGCTTGCTCCCGATGGCGGTGGGTCAGTCACAAATGTGTCTACTGACACTACCTCATCGGGGGCAAGTCGAATCGTCGCACCGCCCCTCCCACATTTGATCTCACTGCATCAGTGAGGTAGTTGTGCCAGGGAGAGCGTGCCAGGCTACCAGGTGCCCATTGCTAGGCTGTGCGGTGAAAACTCTGCGAACTGCCAGCGCAGTGCCAATGCTGCCGGACGGCGGACCACGTGCTCCACCGTCACCGTCCACAAGCGTTGCGCGCCCTCGAACTCGGCCACTGGCGGCCCGCTGAGAATCAACGATGTACGCCCCGCCACTTGCAGCACGTCGCCGGTTTCAAAATCGACAAACAACAACCCCGCTACCGGGTTGGCGTGCAGGTTGCCGAGGGTGTTGAAAAACAGGTTGCCGGCAAAATCGGGGATGGTCAGCACGTTGCCTTCCACCCGCACAAACCCCATGTTGCCGCCGCGATGGGAAACATCCACCGAGCGTTCGCCGTGCTGGTCCACGTAGCTGGCGACAAAGAAGGTGTCGGCGTTGCGGATCAGCGTTTGGGCGGCGGCGTCCAGGCTGGTGCTGCGCTCCGCTGTATCGCCAGGTTTGCGCGCAATCCCAGCGACAGGCCGCAGTTGGATGTACTTGGGGCAGTTGCCGAAGGTGTGCACCACGTTCACCGCAAAGCCGTCATGATCCAGCGCTCCGATCCGACCGTTCATGCGGTTGCGACGCCGGGTGCCGAGGTCGATGCCCAGCAGGCCAACGGACGCGCCACGAGTGATGCCAGCCCAGGCCGGGTCGCTTCTGGCGGGCAGGCTGTCGATTTGCAGCGCCTGTGGATCCGGTGAATGGGCAAACCCTGGCGCGCCCTCCAGCATGGTCGCCCAGGGGATACCCTGTTCGTCCACCACACCCAGAATGAGGTAAGGCAACAACGGATAAAAATCACGATGCTGCTCGGGCAAATAATCACGAATGACCTTCGGCCCGATCATGGCCATGCGTTCGGCGACGCCTGCACTTTCCTGCAATTGCCGTTCGCCGACATGCCAAGGGGATTGTTCGATCGAGTTCATGGCGATCACCTCTGGTTGGGTAACCGAATGCTGCGCCTACCCAACCCTGCAGAGAATGCCCATCCCAGGCAATCCACTATTACGCCAGCTGAAATGCCGGATGTTCGCGCAACGCGGTGACGCAGTAGTCGACAAAACTGCGCACGCGCATCGGCGCATGGCGGCCTTCGCGGTAGATCACATGCACCGGCAGAGGCGGCAGTTCAAAGGCCGGCAAGACACGACGCAGTTGGCCATTTATGAGGTGATCATGAACCGGATAACTGAGGCAACGAATCACCCCCGCGCCCTGCACCGCCGCGTTGATCGCGCCTTGCACCGTGGCGCAACTGAGGCGTGCGCGGGCCTTGAGGGTGTAGTAGGGGAATCCCCAGTGCACCGCTTCAGCGCTGGCAATCAGATGATGTTGCTTGAGGTCGGCCGGATGCCGGGGCTCGCCTTTGGCCGCCAAATACGTGGGGCTGGCGCACAGCAGGGTGCGCACCTGGCCGACCTGCCGTGCAATCAGCGACGAGTTGGGCAGCTCACCCACCCACACTGCCACGTCAAAGCCCTCTTCGTGCAGGTTGGGGTAATAGTCGTGGTAGTTAGCAATGACACGCACCGCCGGGTAGCGATCCATGTAGCCGGCCAGCAATGGCGCCATGACATAGCGACTGAACAACAACGGCAGGCATATCCGCAGGTTGCCCTGGGCGTGCACATGGGCGCCGTTGGCCGAGGCTTCGGCCGCATCCACCGCTGCCAGCAGGCGTACACAGTCGGCAAGATAAGCCTGGCCTGCATCGGTGAGGTTGACCCCGCGTGTGCTGCGCTGCAGCAACACCACCCGCAGGCGTGCCTCCAGGCGCGCAACCGCACGTACCAGGGTCGGGCCGGAGACCTGGGCACGGCGTGCCGCTGAGGCCAGGCTGGGTTGCCCGGCCAGCGCCGCAAACAGCTGCATATCGCGAAAGCGCTCCATCAGGTGCGCCGCTTCGTCGCCGGGTTCAGGGCCGGGTCCTGCCCGAGGTGATGGCTTAAGAAATCCACAAAGGTATTGACCTTGGCCGGTATGCGGCCGTTTTGCTGGAACACCACGTGGATCGGCAGCGGCGCCGGTTCGAAAGCCTCCAGCACCAGCTCCAGCTCACCCGCCGCCACCGCTGCCGCCACCTGATAGGACAGCACCCGGGTCAGGCCCCAGCCCAGGCGCGCCAGGGTGATTGCGGCATTGTTCGCCGTAACGCTCAGACGCGGCTCAATGGCTATCTTCAGCGGCTGGCCGGAGTCGACGAACGTCCATTCACTGACCAGTTGGCTGGACGATGAGGTGACGATCCTGGCTTCTCGCAATTGCTCAGGCCGCTGCGGGCGCCCATGTTGGTCCAGATAAGCCGGCGATGCGCACACCACCCGGCGCACTTCACCGACCTTGACCGCCTGCTGCCCGGGTTCGTGCAGATGGCCGATACGCACCGCTACATCGACGCCTTCATCGGCCATATTGACCACCCGGTCGACCAGCAAGGCACTGATGTTCACCAGGGGGAACTGGTCCAGGTACTCCCCCAGCACAGGCGCCACATACAACTCGCCAAACAGCACCGGTGCGGTCACCGTCAACTGGCCGCCAGGGATGGAGTAACTGCCTGCGGCCGCTTCCTCAGCCTCCTCCAGCTCGGCAAGGATGCGCCGGCAATCTTCCAGGTAACGCTGGCCGGCTTCGGTCAGGTGCAGGCTGCGGGTGGTACGCGCCAGCAGTTGCGTACCGATGCGCTGTTCCATAGCGGCAATGGCGCGGGTCACGCTGGGTGGCGAGGTCTTCAGGCGGCGTGCAGCAGCCGCAAAACCCTCCTCCTCGGCCACCGCCAGGAATACCTGCATCTCATGAAATCGGTCCATCGGCATCCCTTGATCGTTACTGTGATTGCAGCCCCACCGCCGTGCGCGGCATAGCGACAAACCCTGGCAAGGCTTCGATGCTGGCAAGCCAGGCACGCACCTCAGGGTAGTCGGCCAGCGACACGTTGCCTTCCGGCGCATGGGCCACGTAGGTATAGAACGCAATATCGGCAATGCTTGGCTGATCGCTGGCCAAAAAACGGCTCTCGCCCAGCTGCTGCTCCATCACGTTCAGCAGGGCATAGGCTCGGTTGATTGCGCTGACAGTGTCCACCTCGGCGCCAAACACTGTGGCCAAGCGCGCCGTGGCGGGCCCAGCATGGAGTTGACCAGCGGCGGCCGAGAGCCAGCGTTGGACCCGCGCTTGCCCGATGGGGTCGCTTGGCAACCACTGCCCTTTGCCATAGGTACTGGCAAGGTAGACCAGAATCGCATTGGAGTCGGCCAGCACAGTGCCGGCGTCGTCGATCACCGGCACCTGTCCGAAGCTGTTGAAGTTGGCGATGAACGCAGGTGCTTTGTGGGCGCCTTGTTTGAGGTCCACGAGGATGAATTCAGTCGGCAGATCCAACAGGGACAACATCAGCTCGACTCTGTGGGAGTGGCCAGACAAGGGAAAACCATACAGTTTGATAGCAGGCATGAAAGACTCCAGATCGTTGTCGACCGAGTATTCGCGTCGAGGGAAGCGATCTTCTTATGGGCAACCCTGCGATGGAATCACCAGATTGTGCAATCCAGCATTTCACAGAATGAAACAATGAGGTGATCCATGGCGAACGGCTACCTCTCCGCCAGATAAGCCCCCCGCCATTCAAGTATGCGAATCTGGTGGTAATCTGCCTCGAGCACGGCGGGGTCTTCATGTACCAGATACACCGTGCCCGGCTGACTGAAAACATCCTGCGTCACGCCGATCTGCTGGCCGTCCTCAACGTAAAACACTGCTTCGAAAAACGACTCAAGCTTGAGTAACTCCCTCAAGAACCCATCTTTTTCAAAACGCCCCTCTGAGCGGTTTATCAAGCAAACATTGTAGGTATGTTGCAGACGCTGATAATTGATCTTCCTCGCCAGTTGTTGTTCAAATAACTCAGGCTGCATGAGGGATAAAACCACAGCATCGATCTGACCAAGGCCAGTAGTTACCTTTGAAACCCCAGGCCGAAGAATGCCGTCAGTGCGGGCAGCAATTTCCACCAGTTTCGGACCGTCTTCAGTAAACATAATCTCCGCATGGCTAGGCCCATTTCGGATCCCCAGGCACTGCACCACTGCTCGTGTGTATTGGACCAGAATCGGATAAACCATCGAATCGGGCCCAATCAGTTCGTCAATGTCATAGAGTACGCCGCCGGTCGGCGTTCGCTGCTTTCGATAACGGACGACTTCAGTGACGAGTTGTTGCCCGTCGAGCGATACCATGTTCACCACATACTCCAGTCCCGCCAGGTATTCCTGAATCAGGACCCGCGTGTTAGGTATATTCAGCTTGTTGGTCGTTCCTAACAGGCGCTCCATAGCAGCTTTGCACGCGCACATATCCTCGCAAATAGACACCCCATCGGCGCCTGCGCTCTCGAGGGGTTTGATGACCACAGGAAAACGTCCGTGTTCATCGATCCACTCTTGTGCAGGACGCCAACTATCAGTAATGAACTGCCTTGCGGCCGGCAACTGCGCCTGGGTAATGCAATGGATCATTTCGTACTTGTTTCGACGTGCGTTAGTTTTGTCGAAATCATTGCGATAAGGCAGCTGCAGTTGCTCATTCAGCTCGTCAGCCAGAAGCACACCCGTTTCTGCACCCGCGAGGATGAACTGTGGCATGAAGCGTTGGACTTCAGCCAAGGTCATTCCAAAATCGCTATTGACGATCATCTGCTCATAAAGCGTGCAATCAAAACCTTGATAATAATAGCCGTCCAGTGTTGCTGATGAAGCCACATGCACCAGCACGCAGCCATCGTCGTTCAATTGCTCCGCTAAAAATTTACCCGATGAGAACCCATCGACTATCACAATTTTCATACGATCTCCCGTTTCAGCGCATGCAACGACCTGAACGACAGCAAAAAGATGATGACTGTTACGGCTGAGAGGCTGGCTACAGAAAACTCAACTCTCGAATCCAGGTACTGGAACAAAAAAACGAACACAGGAAGCGTCAGCAATACCAGGGAAACGTGAATAGGCGTGAGGTAATAGATGGTTTTCTGAATCAGGTAAATCGGCAGCAAATGTCCGGCTATCACCAAGATAGCCATAGGCAGAACCCATCCACTATCGAGTAAAAAGCTGCCTCCTGTAGCAGGAATCGCAACGGCACAGACACCCACCATCGCGATGTTTCTGACACCCAAAATCTCGTAGACCGACCATTGACGAGCGAACATCTCTTTAGAAAAAACCGTGTACATGACCGTGCCCAACGCGCACGTCAATACGCTAACGATACCGAGCACCCGCTGCACAGCGGTGGTGGTGACTACACCGCTGTCCCCCGCAAGGGAATTGAACAACATGATCGCTACCGAGATGAGCACCAGCCATGAAACCACCGCATCGACTACGGCCACCTTCACGCTACGATTGGTCAGCAGGGAGACAATCAACGTGAGTGCAGGGCCGCAGGCTACGGAGGCGACTCCCACTACTGCTGGCTCCAGATACCGGAGTGCGTAAAACAACCCGCCCCAATTGCACAGAACCGCAAGATTGATGATAACGATCAATCGCCATTGGGTTCTGAGCTTTGACCACAATGAATTGGGATTTCGATAAACCGCCCAAACACCAAAGACACAGGCTGACGTTGTAAAACAATAAAAAATAACGTTCAACGTGCTGATCGACTGCGTGACCAACGCAACATAAACATCGAATGCCGCACTGATCAAGCAAAACACCAAGCCGATAATTAACCCGGTTCGTTGCATCAACATTTAGCCACCCGCGCGCGCATTTTCATTCAACCGTTACTCGATCTTCGCTCACCAACACTTTCAAAATAGTTTTAACGGTAATCCCAGTCGCACCTACTACATTCTCAACCCCAAAATTCCCAACCTTCTCTACAGCGCAGACAACATCTGCCACTTCACCACCCGCCCCTTTCACAGCGTCTACCAGCGCAATTACCGCACCGCCGGAACTTAGCGTATCGTCAATGATGATGACTCGATCGCCAACTTCGACGCCGTTGAGATACAACTGTCCCTTGTAGTATTCGGAGTCAATATCGACCACTTGCTCATTGAAACCACCAAGACTGTAGGAATACCACCTGGCCATGGCTAAAGGTATACCCGTCAACAATGAGACCGTGGTTGCCAACGCGGCCCCCTTATCTTCCTCGGTGACAATTTTCGAAACGTCACGCTCCATGACTTTGATGATTTTATGCGCGACCTCAATTAAAACTTCCGGCCGCAAAGCAGGTATCTGATCCGTAAACTCATTGACCGTAGTCAGAGATTTTCCAGATCTCACAACTTTAGCTTTTTTATAAATTTCTTCCAGCAACATGGCGCACCTCACTGTACTCAGGATAAAACCCATCCCAGCGACTCGCATACTTCCAAGAGCTATCAAAAAATAACGTGACTATGTTCTTGCGTTTATGCGCTTGAACGATCTCGTCACACATCAGTAGATTGGCTCCGCAGGTTGGTCCAATGGGTATTTTTTCTGACGCGATGAAGTGCTTCATCCGAGCCCAAGCGTCGACATCATCAATCACTCGTATTTCATCAACTAGACCGGAGTCTGTATTCGCTGATAAAACTCCTGCGCCCAAACCCATCAAATTGTGCGAGCGATGATTGAACGCCAAATTATTTCTTTGCGCAAACAGAGGCGCAGAGTTGCTAACCTCCAGCGCTATTGTTTTAATCCCGCTGTACGTTTGCTTCAATACCTCAGCGATTCCAGAAAAAGTGCCGCCCGTACCGATTGAGCACACGAAGAAATCCGGCACGATATTTTGTGCACTCAACTGTTTCACGATTTCTTTCCCACAGCACCGCCAACTGTCTTTATTCAACAGGCTATTAGACTGATCCAGATAATAAAACTCTTCCGATGAGTTCTCGGATAGATACGCTTTTGCTTGGAGAACTGCTCCCGTCAAAAAAGACTCTTTTGGAGTCTCTACTATATCCGCCCCATAGGTACGTATTTGTGTTTTCCGCTCCTCGGTCATACCTTCAGGCATGAATATCTTTACGCCGTATCCCTTCAACCTGCCGATCCAAGCGAGTGCAGCCCCTCCGTTCCCAGTAGAACAGTCAATTAGCGTCATACCAGGTTTAAGGACGCCTGCCTTCTCCAATTTATTGATAATATTTAAATAGGTGCGATCCTTATGACTTCCCGATGGATTCAAGTACTCACACTTAGAGAAAACCCTATTTCCATTCACAGAAAGTGTTGCCAATTCGAGTAGCGGCGTATTACCAATATCTTTCAGCTCCATTTCCATGCCTCAGCGACTCGTCAATGAATTCAAACGCTAGCAAATCATTTCGACAAATAATAGCTAGCCGAACGGATAGGTAATAGAAAACATTTGGCCACCTATCCATTAAGGGAAATGTATGTAGGAACGCCCCGACAACAGCAGATAAACCACGTAATAACTAGCAATTTATTACGTACAAAAAAGACTTTTCGTACGGGACTCGCCATCTTCAATAGCAGTGCGCCCTGCCAAATCCCGTGGCCGCAATGGTGCGGCGCCCCCCCTCAGACGAGTTTTCATTAAAAAATTCAAACTATCGCCCTTCCCATCGTTCACACCTTCACGTGCAACGTTAAGTAGGAGGCGACATGCAATACCGACAACTGGGTCATTCCGGCCTGCTGGTATCGGAAATCATCCTGGGCACCGTGCCCTTTGGCGGTCGTGCGGAGTTCGAAAAATGCGGCGCAGTGGACGTGCCCTTGGCCAAGCGTATGTTCGATATCGCATTCGATGCCGGGGTGAATATGGTCGACACCGCCGATCTTTACTCCCACGGCTTGGCCGAAGAGGTCGTCGGCAAAGCCTTGGGCGACAAGCGCAACGATATTCTGCTGGCGACCAAGGGCCGCAGCCCGGTGGACCAAAACCCGAACAATTCCGGCTCATCGCGCTATCACCTGATCCGCGCCTGCGAAGCCAGCTTGAAGCGTTTGGGCACCGACCATATCGACCTGTACCAACTGCATAACTGGGACGGCATGACGCCCATCGAAGAGACCCTCGAAGCCCTGCGTCTGTTAGTCGGCTCGGGAAAGATCCGTTACTTCGGCACCAGCAACTTCACCGCCTGGCAGATGATGAAAACCCTGGGCAAGGCTGAGCTGCACGGCATGCTCAAGCCCATCACCCAGCAGATCTACTACACCCCGGAATCCCGTGAAGCCGAGTACGAATTGCTGCCGTTGGCCTTGGACCAGCACGTCGGTACTTTGGTATGGGGCCCGATGGGAGAAGGCCTGCTGACCGGCACGACCCGACGCGGGCACAAGCCGCCACCCAATACCCGCCAGGGCAGCGGCTGGCCGGAACCCTATGTGCATGACCAGGAGCGTGCCCTGGACATTATCGAAACCCTTGCCGCCGTCGGTGATGAGCATGGCGTCTCGGTCGCCCGTACCTGCCTGGCCTGGCTAAAGGATCGGCCGGGAATCACTTCGCTGATCGTCGGTGCGCGTACCGAAGAGCACCTGCGCGATAACCTTGCCGCGACTGAACTGAAGCTGACCGAGGAACAATCGTCACGCATCGAGGCGGTCACCCGGCGTCAGCCGTTGTATCCCTATTGGCATCGCTTTACGGCCGGGATTGATCGTTTTGATCCTGCGGAACAGCCGTTCCTGGCCGAGCACCAAAAGACCATGGATGCGCGCAAGAACAAGTAAACACAGCCCTTAATGTGGGAGCGAGCTTGCTCGCGAAAGACGTCATCGATAACGCGTGGTTCCTGATTAAACGTGGCGCCTGTGCGTTTTTCGCAAGCAAGCTCGCGCCTACAAAGAACCTTAAGCCCGCGCCCACATTTTCGGGTTGCACCGAATAGCAATGCTGCCTATATTTGCCGCCTGGCGCTCTCTACGCCACCTTCCGCGGAAAGGGCTGCGCCCAGGACATCACAGCTCTACCTCATTTCTACGACTCCCAACCTTGAAGCGGAAAAGGTTTGTGCAAGGAGATCGTATGTCGCAACGCCCTTTAGCCTCCACTACCAATGGCCGCCTCAACCTTGAGCAGCAGCGCAAGCGCGCCAAGGAACTGTTGTCGCGTCTGAAAAGCCAAGACCCCAGCGCAACCTTGTCCCAGGCTCAGTGGCAGCTTGCCAAACAGCTGGGCTTCGCCAGTTGGCCCAAGCTCAAGGCCCACGTCGACGCCCTCGACTTTGCCGCCCGCCACCCTGGTTTCGAAGCCAGCGATGAATCCCGCACCACCCATTGGCGGTGTGGTAATGATATTGCCCACAGCCTGCAACTGGCCGGGTTCAAGGGCCAGTTCCGGATGCTCACGGACCCGTTGTGCATGGGACCAGTGCGTGAACTGCCCAGCCAAGCGTTCCGCGCGATGCGCAGTACCTTTATCAGTCAGGCGTTTGCCCTTGACTCCACTGACGTTGCGCATCGCGTCAACGATGAATACGACCAACTACAAACCTTGGCCAATACCGATCACAGTGTGCTGTGGTGCGAGGCGGACGCCTACGACCAACTGTTTCTGGTGCGCGCCCTGGCCGGCCTGGAGCAGGCGCCGCGCAAGCTGGAGCTGATTGAGGCAGACCGAATTCCCGGAGTCGAGCGATTTATCGGCATAGGCCAATTGGCCCCCGATGTGCTGGCCTGGCTCTGGCCGCAGCGGCGCTTGATCGACGACGACGCAGTGCAGTTGGCCAAACGGGCCTGGTCGGCTTACTGCGACAGCTCACCGCTCAAGCTCGCGGAACTGGCCCATGGCAATTACCCTGCCCTGCCTTTTCTGGCACCGGCGTTACGACGCCAGTTACAGGAGTTGCCGGGTATCGAGGACGGTTTGTCGCTGACTGAACGTTTGTCCCTGAGGTATATCGCCGAGGCCGGGCCTGTGCCTTTCGGCCGGGTGTTTGCCGAGTTGATGGCCAAGCGCGAGCCACTGCCTTTCCTGGGCGACATGATGTTCCATGCGCTGCTGCGCCCATTGATTGATGGGGCGGCGCCGCTGCTGATCGAGTCCGAAACGGACGTGGAGTGGCCGCGCCGCGTATTGGCGCTGACGCCACTGGCGCAGCAGGTGCTGGATGGCAATGCCTGCTGGCTGGACCACGCCAGCCATGAGCGTTGGGTCGGCGGTGTGTGCCTGCGGCCACGGCAACCTTATTGGGCACTGGGCCTTGATGATCTGCCCGTCTGGCGTGACTGACGCGGCACAATTCGATCAACGCTTGGGAAACAACCCAACAGCGCATGCCACCACCGTCGGATCGCCCTGGTAGACCGCACGCTGGGTCATAGAAGGCTGCGGCGTTCGGCCGTCCACGGCGCGCAGCATCGGCCGCTCAGCGGTCGGGGAACTGTGGGCCGGATCGACGATTTCCATGCAGCAGCGCAGCGAGTTGAAGTCCGGCGATTGCGACAGCGACAGGTGCAAGGTCTGGTTCACCGACACCACCGAGCTCTGCGCGCATTGCCCGTCATAAATCAGTGTGTGGCGAATCAGCGGGTTGTCATGGCAGTACTTCAACAGGTTGACCTGCCGCGAGTGCACCAGTGCTGTGTTGATGATCAGCAGGTCGAACGCCACACCTCCCGAGCAGGTCAACGCCTGCAGTTCGTCGAACGAGCTCAACGGGGCGATGCGGTGATAACCCAACTGGTTGAGCATTTTCTCGATCTTGAGCCGTTGCAGAAGGTCTACATCGGCAATTAGAAGGCGTAACGCTTTATTGGGCATAGGGTAAACCTGACAGTTAAGCAGCAACGTCGATCATTCAACGGTGAACACGTTAACTGTTAGCCCCGGGCAAGACTTTAAGGCGATTCTGAAAGGGTCATCGGTGGGCAGGCACATACTTTTAAGAATCGCCTGAAAGCCCTTGCAGCAAACTCCCTCTACCCTGGCATGCACCACCAAACACTCCCATGGAATTTCAGTTGTGCTGATGTCATCCCTCAGAATGCTGCTGATCGTCAGTATGCTGCTGGCCCTTACACCGCCCGCCCACGCCGCACTAAAAATCGAAGGCACACGCCTGATTTACTTCGGTCATGACAAGGCGGCCAGTATTGGTGTAGTCAACCAGGCACAACGCAAAGTGCTGGTGCAAACCTGGATCACCGGCGAAGACGAAGCGGCAAGCGCCAATGTGCCCTTCGCCGTCACCGAACCACTGGTGCAACTGGCTGCCGGAGAGCATCACCAACTGCGCATTCTGTATGCCGGTGAAGGCTTGCCCACGGATCGCGAATCACTGTTCTGGCTCAACATCATGGAAGTCCCGCTCAAGTCGGAAGACCCTAACAGCATGCAGTTTGCGATACGCCAACGGCTCAAGCTGTTTTATCGACCGCCTACGCTCCAGGGCGGCTCGGCCGAGGCAGTACAACAGTTAGTCTGGCGCAGCGACGACGGGCGCACTCTCACGGTCAGCAATCCCAGCGCATTCCACCTTTCGCTGATAAACCTGCAAACCGACAGCCAGGCGCTCAGCGATTACCTTCTGCTCAAACCCTACGAGAGCAAAACCTTGAGTGCTCCAGGCCCCTTGCCGAAAGGCGCCAGCCTCCACTTCACCGAAATCAACGACATCGGCTTGCAGTCCCCCCGTAGCGCGGTACTCAAGTGATCGATCACGGAGTGTTTCACCTATGTCACTGACTAAACGTTTTCTGCCGCTACTGTTGTGGGCCGGCGTATTATTACCCGCTACCAGCCACGCGCTGGCCTGCCGTGAAGCCGGTACCGACTCGATCATCACCAAAGAAGCTCTAGGCATTGTGACGGCGGTCGCACCCGATGCACCCGACGGCACTATCATCTGGGAATCCGACACACGTAGCATCGAAGTCATCTGCAAGGACGACCAAAAGTATGGGAACGAACACGTGTATTTTTACGTCAATCCAGACAGCGCCGACGTCGGTCAGGGCATCCGCGTAGGCATCCGCTATAAGGATCGAAAGATCACCCAAAGCATCGGCGCGGCCGCTACCGGTGAGTTTTCCGTGGCTTGCATGAAATTTACATATATCCCGGATATATGCGGCGACTCAAAATTCACCCTCAGATTTAGCGTATTCATCGAGAAGTTCGGCACCACCCCGCCAAACGGCCAGGCCAGTACGTTAAGCTCGTACCACGTATTCCAACTGGACGGCGAGCGGGGGCTCAACGGCATCGCCAATAGCAACCTCAACTACGTGCTCACCGGCCTGAATCGTATCCGCTTCGTGCCATGCTCCCCCGAGCTGACCATCAGCCCCAGCGAGGTCAACTTCCCTAAGCCGTCGCAAAAAGCATCGATTGGTCAAGTCGCCAGCAGCGCAAACTTCCGTTTGAACCTACGCAAAGATTGCGACACGCCCTACACCATCAATGCGCGCTTCGCCACCACACCGGGCGGCGGCACCGTCATCAATAATTTGTTGGTGCCGAGCAACAACAGCTCGGTGGGCATCTCGTTATCTCGTGCCGATAGCCAACAAGCACTGCCTTTCAACGCCTGGTTCACGCTACAGACATTGATGGGGAAGGATCAGACCAGCGATGGGTTCCGCGCGGACCTGAAGTGGCGCACCACGCCGATCCCCGGTGCATTCGACGCCGCAGTGGTGGTGGATATGTCTTACAAGTAGGCGTCTTTAAGGATCGTCTTATGCAATGAAAAAAGGCCGGCGCTTAAAGTCCTCCGATGCGAATAAAAAATTACCTGCCCCAGATCAACCCGGTCCTTTCGCGACCCGAAGCAGCCAGAAGGCTGCTTCGTATTTTTGCGACTGTGTTGCTCGTCGGCATTCTGAGTGGTGTTTATACCTTCCTGTTGTCGACGTTCAACAACGATATTTCCCAGCGGCGCGGCTACATGAGCAGCGCCATCGCCGAAGCCCATACGTTTTTTACCAACCGCAAAGCCCTGCTCGAAAGCCTGAGTCTATCGGCGGTGCGCAAACAGTCAGGGGGTTACGCGCCCTCTGCGCAAGAAAAACACTTGCAAGTGGGTGACATCCCGGGCAACCAGTGGAGCATCTGGCTGCCCCCCCGTATGCGCGACTACCTCGAGGCCAAGCAGCTCAACCTGCTCTACGTGAACACCGCCCCCACCCCGCAGGTGACGCGACTGTATGATACGAGTGCGCAGGTGCTGCCGATCAGCAAGCCTATGCTCGAACGTCTCAAGGCCCTACAGAACGCCCCTGGCAGGCTCAACACGTTGTGGCTGAGCGACAACACCGATCACCACTCACAGCTCTACCTCTTCATTCGCCTGGATGAGCGCGATGTCGACTCCGGCTGGCTGGGCCTGGAGATGGAAAGCCGCAAGGTCTCCTCATCCCTCAGCGACCAGAGCGCCGGCGAGTTCATGATGCTCAATTCCCAGGGCATGCTGATATTCACCAACAGCAATGACACACAGCTGAGCCAACAATACCTCAAGCCCACGGAGGACAGTTTTTTCGGCTTTGTCGGTAACGGTTTCCTGCCCGACCACCTGGTAATCCGAAAGCACCTGAAGTCCTCAGACTGGCAACTGATGTACTCCATCGACCTGCGTGACGTGGTCACTGGCCTGTGGAAACAGTTGCTCGGCTCGCTGCTGTTCTGCCTGCTCAGCCTGACCCTGATCTGGCTGGTGATGCGCCGGGTCGACCAGCGCCTCATCATTCCGGCGAGCCACCGCATTCAGGCGTTGATCGAAAGCGAGGCGTTCGGCCGCGATGTGATCCAGACCGCCCCCGTCGCCCTCTGCGTACTGCGCCGCACTGACGGCCAGGTGGTGCTGGAAAACACCCTAGCCCAGCAATGGCTGGGCAACGGCCCCGAACTCGAAGCATTGCGCGCCGGCTGGATCGAGCAGGCCTTCACCGGCGAGTTGTCTGAACGCAGCGACTACTTTGAGACCGTCGACGGTCGCCACCTGTACCTGAGCAGCGCGCCGACCCGCTACAGGGGCGAGGACGTGCTGTTCTGCGCCTTCAGCGATATCAGCGCGCGCAAGCAAGTCGAGGCGGCGCTGGAGGAAGCCCGGCAGTTGGCGGATGCCGCCAACGCGGCCAAGACCCTGTTCCTGGCGACCATGAGCCATGAAATCCGTACGCCGCTGTACGGCGTGCTCGGTACCCTGGAACTGCTCGCACGCACGCAACTGGACGCCCAACAAAAGGACTACCTGCGCACCATCGAGGGTTCATCGGCGACCTTACTGCAACTGATTTGCGATGTGCTGGATGTGTCGAAGATTGAGGCTGGGCAGTTGGCACTGGAGTTGAGCGAGTTTTCGACGCTGGACCTGGTTCACGAAATCATCCAAGGCTATGCCGCAGCCGCCCAAGCTAAAGGCCTGCAACTGTATGCCTGCTTAGACCCAACGCTGCCTGAACGGCTGATCGGCGATGTGACGCGCATCCGCCAAATTCTCAATAACCTGCTCAACAACGCGGTGAAGTTCACCGATCATGGGCGCGTGGTGCTGCGAGTCAAAGTGCTCGGCCGTGACGGCGAGCGCTCGAGCCTGTTATGGCAGGTCTCGGACACCGGCAAAGGCATTGCCCAGGAAGATCAGATAAGGATTTTCGAGCCGTTTTACCAGAGCGAAGGCAACACCAACGTGGTCGCCGGCACAGGCCTGGGCTTGCCAATCTGCCAGCGCCTGACCGAGTTGATGAACGGCAATATTCGGATGGTCAGCGAACTGGGCCTGGGCAGCAGTTTCAGCCTGATTCTGCCGCTGGAAGAAGCGTCTCCCCCGCCGAAGAGACCGCTGTTGGCCGAAACCATTTACGTGGTATCGCCCATCCCTGAATTGGCGCATTCCATCAGCGGTTGGCTACGCCGTTGGGGCGCCAGAGCCCAGGCGGGTCTGCCAACGTTGCCGGATAGTCATCTGTTGCTGCAAGTGCATCTGGAGAGCGTTGATCCGTTACTGGTGCCCGAATGGCCGGGCCCCGTGATCCATGTCAGCAGCAATGCCAGCAGCGTACCAGAAGCGGAAGACAATGCCTGGCACGTCAACCTCAACCATCTCGGCGCAATTTATCAAGCGGTGAGCCAGGCCCAGGGGCTATGGGTGGCCCGCGCCGGAGAACAGACGCGACAACGTGACCTGCACAAACTCAACCTGCACCTGCTGGTGGCCGAGGACAACATCATCAACCAGCTGATTTTGCGTGACCAACTCGAAGAACTCGGCTGCACCGTCGAACTGGCGGCCGATGGTCAGGATGCATTGCAGCTGTACACCGCCAGCAACTTCGACGTGGTGTTGACGGACGTGAACATGCCCCACATCAACGGCTATGAACTGGCGCGTGAGCTGCGGCGCCAGGGCTGTCCGTTGCCAATTATCGGGGCCACCGCCAACGCCATGCGCGGCGAGGCCGACCTGTGCCTGGCCGCCGGCATGAACCATTGCCTGGTCAAACCCTTTGCGTTGCGTGCTCTATTCAACTCCCTGGCGCCTTATGCACGGATCACCCATGAAGCCCCTTAGTATTTTGATTGTCGAAGACCATCCCCTGCAGTATATCTACCTGCAGAACCTGCTCAGCGAGTTGGGGGATTTCCTGCTCGAAACCGCCGAGGATGGCAAAGAAGCGCTGGAGCGCCTGCGCCAGCGGGACTTCGACCTGGTACTGACCGACCTGCTGATGCCCGGCATGGACGGCGTGCAGTTTATCCAGTGCCTGGCCAGCCTGCGCTGCAAGCCGGCGCTGGCGATCATGAGTGCGGCGTCACGGCGCATGCTGATGGCGGCCAGCCTGGTGGCGAAAAACCTCGATGTGGAAGTGATTGGCCTGATTTCCAAACCCGTGAACGCCGATGCGTTGCGCACCCTGGTCGACCAGCTCAGAAACAAAGTGCGCAAGCCCTCCCCCGAATTGCCCGAGCACATGGACATCGACCGTCATACGCTGGTGCAGGCCATGAGCAGCGGCCAGTTCCAGGCCTGGTTCCAGCCGAAAAAATCCCTGGCCAACGGCCGTATTGTCGCCGCCGAAGCCCTGGTTCGCTGGATGCACCCCGAGCGAGGCGTGATGCTGCCCGCCGCGTTCCTGCCGGCGATCAAGGCGTTCGAACTGGAGGAGCGGCTGTTGTGGCTGGTGCTCAAGCAAGCGATCCACGCCCAGGAACACTGGCGCCAGCGCGGCTATGAAATTCCGGTGTCGATCAACCTGCCGACCCACTTGCTCAACAGCCATGACCTGGCAGACCGTTTGCTGGAGTTCGTGCTGCACCACGATGGTATCCCGGGAATGATCTGCTTCGAGTTGATGGAGTGCTCGGTGCCGCAGTACATCAGTAACTTCTACGCTGGCGCTTGCCGCCTGCGCATCAAAGGCTTCGGCCTGTCCCAGGATGACTTCGGCAAGGGCTACAGCTCGTACTTGAACCTGGTCTCCACACCGTTTACCGAATTGAAGATCGACCAGGCCTTGGTGCAGGGCAGCCACGACAACGAAGGCATTGCCCAAGCACTGGCGAGCATCATCGCACTGGGTCGCAAACTCGGCCTGACCGTAGTTGCCGAGGGCGTAGAGACACCGGAGCAACTGGCCCTGTTGCGCAAAATCGACTGCAATCAGGTGCAGGGATTCCTGATCTCCCGCGCCGTATCCTCTGAACATTTTCAACAACTTCTGAGCAATGATGGCCCCGCTACATCTCACTGACTGGCAGACACGCGAAATCTGTTCAATAGTTAAGGATAAACGGCACCCAATGCCGTTTCATCCTGCACCTGCGGAACCCCATAATGAAGCACAACACGACAGACCTCGAAGTCATCACTCGCAGTCCATGGCGCCTGAACAAAGGCCTGATGATGCTCCTCGGGATCACGCTGATGCTAGTCATGACCAACTATTGGTCACTGCAATGGGAGATCAATTCTCACTATAGCGCCGCACGCATTCAATTCGCGCGCCTGATGGAAAACCTTGCAGGACAGGAATCATACCTCAGGGGCCTGACGCACACGGGTATACAGGCCGAAATATTGCACCCCATAAACGTCTCGGTCAGCCTGGAAAGTCGCATGAACGACACAAATCGCACCCTCTACGAAGGTTTGAAGTATTCGTTTTCGGTGCCGTTTAACGTCAATATCGATGAACAACAGGTCAGCGCCACCGCCAAATCGCAGATTTTTGCCTTAGGCGCGAACCTGACGAGCTACTTCAGCGCCTTCTGGTCCCCATCGTCGTACGAGGCACCGCAAACCTTTCTGATCAATCGACAGAAGCACTACGCCCTCTCCATACCGTCGGTGGGCTACCTACGTCGGAAAACCATCGAGGAAATCGGCAACCCGATAGCACTGCTCAACGCAGTGGAACAAATTCTTGAGCAGGCGCCGCACGCGCTGGAAGACAATCGCGTGTACTGGCGGGCGGGGCCCATTCCCGAGCATCTAATGGCCTACATCGGCCTGCCACTCGGCGGCCAGGGCCCGGTGGTGGTCGGCACCCTGGTAGACGCGACTCCGATCAGCGATGTACTGCAACCCCAGGAACACTCGGTGATTGATCGCTTCACCCTGATTGCACCCGACGGCACCCAGTTGGTCGGCCCAGAGGCCAGGGCATCGCTCAGCGATGGCGTGCATTTCACCACAGACGGGATTGAATTCAAGATGACCCAGCCGGGCGACCATCCCTGGATCGCGATCTATGGCCTGAACTACTCGCACTTATTTCACGCGACCTTAAGCCCGCTGAGCACCCTAACCCTGCTCCTCGCGAGCCTGCTCCCTCTGGGCTGGGCCGGCAGCCGCTGGTACCGGCGCCAAGTCATTACGCCGGCTCGCCTGGCCCATGAACAGATTGCCGAGAGCCTGGAGTTCAGTCGCGTGATCATCGACACCGCCCCCATCGGCTTATGCCTGATACGGCGCAGCGACGGCAAGCTGTTGATCGAGAACCAACGCGCCAAGCTGTGGCCGGGCTCCGCGCGCCTGGCAGCCGCCCTGGCCGGTGTGCATGACAACAGCGAGAACGGCGAGACATACCTGGAGATCGAAGGCCGGCACCTGCAAATCGGTTACGTGTCCACCCGATATCAGGCCGAAGACGTGCGCTTGTATGCGTTCAACGACATCACTCGGCATATCGACGACGCCCAGGCATTGAAAGCCGCCGATGCCGCCAACGAGGCCAAAACGCTGTTCCTGGCGACCATGAGTCATGAAATTCGCACCCCGCTGTATGGCGTACTCGGCACTCTGGAGTTGCTCGGCCTGACCGACCTCAACTCATACCAGAAAACTTACCTGCATACGATCCAGCGGTCATCCGCCACACTTTTCCAACTGATCAGCGACGTACTGGACGTATCGAAAATCGAGTCAGGGCAAATGGCGATTGAAGCCGTGGAGTTCTGCCCGCTGGACATACTCGAAGACACGCTGCACACCTACGCCGCCTTCGCCCAACGCAAGGGCTTGCAACTCTATAGCAACATCGACCCGACGCTGCCTGACAGCGTAATGGGCGACCCGATGCGCATCCGCCAGATCCTCAACAACCTGGTAAGTAACGCCCTCAAGTTCACTGACATCGGGCGTGTGGTGATCCGCACCAAAGTCACCGCGCACGATGCCGAGCATGTCAACCTGGAATGGCAAGTCACCGACACCGGCGTGGGCATCTGCGAGGCGCAGCAGATCAAGCTGTTCGACCTGTTTTACCAGTCACCGGACATCGCCAGCAAAGGCGGTGCAGGGCTGGGGTTGCCGATTTGCCGCTGGCTGGCGCAGATGATGGGCGGCGAGATCAAGGTGGTCAGTGAGCCCGGCCTGGGCAGCAGTTTTAGCCTGAAGATACGCCTGCCGCTGTGCCACGGCACGCTGACCAACCCGCCGCTGATCGAACCCAGTGAAACACCTGTGTACGTGCAGGCGCCAGTGGGCGAGTTGGCGCAGTCGCTGTGTGACTGGCTCAATCGCCTGGGCATAGTGGCGTCCTTGGCGACGCCCACGCGGGAGCAGGACAACGGCCATGCGGTGCTGGTGGACCTGCTGCCCAACGAGCCCGCCCGGCCCTGGGCCGGCCAACGCGTACAATGCGTGCCAGGTGCGCGCACACCGCCGTTGCACACAGCACAGGGCTGGGTTGTGGATATGCACGACGTACGTACCATCGCCAGCATCGTGTCCTTGGCTCAACATGGCAAGCATGAACAACCAGCGGCAGCCCAGCCGCAAAGTATCGGGAAGCTCGGATTGCACATACTGGTGGCCGAGGACAATCCGGTCAATCAGGCGATCATCAAGGAGCAACTGGAAGCCCTCGGTTGCTCAGTGATCCTGACCGCCAACGGCGAGCAGGCGCTGCAGCAATGGCAACCGCAAGCTTTCGACCTGGTGTTGACCGACGTAAACATGCCCCTGATGAACGGCTATGAACTGACCAGTGCGCTCAGGTTGCATGACCCGCTGTTACCGATCATCGGCGTGACCGCCAATGCGATGCGCGAGGAGGGCCTGCGCTGCCTGGCGGTAGGCATGAATGCCTGGCTCGTCAAACCCTTGAGCCTGCAAACCTTGCGCGAACACTTGGCCAAGCTGTGTAAGGTCAAACCACCATCCGAGCAGTTCGACGACAGGGTGCAGCTGTCAGAGAAGATGCTCCCGCTGTTCATCAGCAGCATGCAGCAAGACTTACAACGTATCGGTGCAGCCCTGGCACAGCGCGATGCGCGCGCCCTTGGTCAACTGCTGCATTCGGCCGCCGGCGCCCTGGGTACCGCGCAGGCCTTCAACCTGGCCCAGGCCTGCATCGAACTGGAAACCGCGCTTAACCGCAGCAGCCTCAACACCACGCTTGAGCTTAAGGTGAAGGTTGTGATGCAGCGACTGTTGGCCATCCTGGAAACCCTCCAGCCCGGGCAAACTTCCCTCACTTGAACTGGCATTACGGACGGCCCTTTATGAAAAAATTCAATGTAGTTATCGCGGACGATCACCCGATCGTGCTGCTCGGGGTACGCGAAATGGTAGAGCGCGATACACGCTTTCAGGTCGTCGGCGAGGCCGTGTGTTCAGCGGGCCTGATCGAACTGTTGCAGCGCCAGGACGCCGACATCGTGATCACCGACTACAACATGCCGGGTGACTCGCCCTACGGCGATGGTCTGAAGCTGGTGGAGTACCTGAAACGGCATTTCCCGCAGGTGCAGATCCTGATCCTGACAATGATCTCCAACCACCTGATCCTCACTCGCCTGCAAGAGCTGGGCGTGATCGGCATCATCCAGAAAAGCCAGTTGCACACCGAGATTCAACTGGCACTCAAGGCCATTGCACAACAGAGCACGTATCGCAGCCTGGAGCCGCCCAAGACCTCGGTGATCGAGACCCTCACGGCCATCGACGAGCGCTTTACCAGCTTGTCGCCCAAAGAGTTCGAAATCCTGCGCTTATTTGTTTCCGGCATGAGCGTGAGTGATATTGCACGCAGCCAGAACCGTAGTTCAAAGACCATCAGCGCGCAAAAGATCTCGGCGATGCGCAAACTTGAAGTAAGCAGCGACCAAGACCTTCTCGCTTATTGCATGGCGCGTAACGTTTTCAACTAACCCGCTCTTTGCAAGCCCTTCCTGGACAATGGCGTCCCCCCTACTTGCTGGCCCCCACCTTTAAAGCCAACGCAAGTAAGACGCCAGTTTCGTCACTTATAAGAATCGTCTTATTCGCCCGCGCCGCGTCGCTGCTTATTCTTTGCTCGCAATTCAACAATCGCTTTTCAACTTACACTTACGGGCATCATCATGAAAAAGTTTTCCCTGGCTGTTATCGCCTCGGCGATTATCGCTGCCTCCGGCAGCACATTTGCTGCCGACCCAGCACCGAAACCGTCCATGGCTGGTAGCGGTAAAGTCACTTTCACTGGCGTGATCAACAACGACGCCTGCACGGTAGAGGGCGCCAAATCCGACCGTACCATTTCGGTCGACATGGGCAACGTTGCAATTAAAGACATGGGCACCGCAGAAAATCCAACTGCCGGCCGAGTGACAGCCAAAGATTTCAATCTGAACGTCAACTGCAACCAAGGCACCAAAGTCACCATGCTCTTCGAACCCAACAACGGCGGTTCGGGCCTGGTGAACGGCAAAAAGGTACTGGCGCTGAATCCAGGTACGGCCTCGGCGAAAAACGTCGGTATCGCTTTGCTCGACAGCAACGGCACCCTGATTGACCTCAGCTCGCCAGCCACCGCCCGTATTGAAAGCGACATGCACGGCAATGGCACTGCCGGCGGCGACGCGACCCTGAGCTTTGCGGCTGCCTACGTCACCACCGGTGCTGCCGGTGCGTCCACCGCCGGTCGCGGTGATGCCACTCTGCCGTTCATCCTGCAATACCAGTAACACCGGCGCTCTGTGCACCGAACGTGCGAGGCCATACGGCCTCGCCACTTTCTCTTAATTACACCGGATAACCCACATGCAGCCTCGTTCTATCGCCGCGTGTCTGGGGCTGTTGGGCATGCTTTTGGCTACCCAGGCCGCCGCCAGCATTTCACTGAACACCACCCGTCTCGTGTTCGATGGCGACCACAAAGAAGCCAATGTCACCGTACGCAACGGGAACCAGGAGGTTTTGATTCAATCTTGGGTGGACAGGAACGACGCTGATAGTAGCCCTGCGCCGTTTGCTGTCACGCCGCCAATAGCACGCATCTTTGTCAAGGAGCAGCAACTGCTGCGCATCCTGTATGAAGGCACCGGCATGCCCACGGACCGCGAGTCGGTGGTGTGGCTCAACGTGCAAGAAATCCCCAAGAACAGCGAAACTGAAAACTCCTT
Source organism: Pseudomonas sp. W15Feb34 (assembly GCF_023127765.1). NCBI lineage: Bacteria > Pseudomonadati > Pseudomonadota > Gammaproteobacteria > Pseudomonadales > Pseudomonadaceae > Pseudomonas > Pseudomonas sp. W15Feb34. Next base: position 11,695 of record NZ_SPKN01000032.1, on the reverse strand, counting down.
GCAGTTGGCCATCCGCCAGCGCATCAAGATTTTTTACCGCCCTGCCGGCCTAACCGGCAGTGCGCTGCAAGCCCCTGCGCAGCTTGAATGGACCCTGGTCAAACATGGCGTCCAGCACCTGTTGCGGGTGAAAAACCCGACGCTTTACCACGTGTCCATGGCCGACATCAAAGTACAGGCGCAACTGGCCAGTGACTCGACCATGATCGCGCCCGGCGAGGAAAAACAGTTCCCACTCAAAGCGCCGCCAGCGGCAGGTCCGGTTCAGCTGTCGTTTTCCAGCATCAATGACTACGGCGCTCAGAACCACTATACCGCGCCTCTGTCCGACGGCCCTTCGGCCCCCGTACGCGCCACTGAGTCGCTCCTCCAACACTAACTATTTTCTCTAACCCATAGGCTTACTCCATCGGCCTGTTTACGTACTCGCCTGCTCGCTGATCAGGGATGTCATAGGTCCTCGCATGTCTTTTAATCCCAGCAACAGTCCCGCGTGTGGCGCACTGAAGTTAAAGACGCTATCACTGGCGATCGCAGCCTGCCTGCCGGTTTTGGCGATGGCCGATGAGGCAGCGCAAACCTTCAACACCACATTCCTGCAAGGCTCGAAGTCATCGGTCGATTTGCAGCAGTTGCTCTCGGCCAACAGCGTGCTGCCGGGCAATTACCGCGTCGACCTTTACAGCAACGAAGTGCTGGTAGGCCGGCGCGATATCGACTTCAAGCGCGACCCGAAAAACGGCCGGATCGAAGCCTGCCTGACCCTCGACCTGCTCAAGCAACTGGGCGTCGACATGAAGCGCCTGCAGGCCGAGGGCAAACTCGACCCGCAGCAGCCACAGGACTGCTACGCCCTCGCCGAGATGATCGAAGACGCCAGCGTGCGTTACGACAGCAGCCGCCTGCGCCTGATGGCGAGCATTCCGCAAGTGGCCATGCAGCGCGGCTTGCGCGGGTATGTCGACCCGCAGTTGTGGGACGAGGGCGTACCTGCCGCATTCATCAACTACCAGCTCAACAGCAGCCGCACTGCCGGCGACTATCAAACACGTATTGCCAATAACCTGGGCCTGCGCAACGGCATCAACCTGGGTGCCTGGCGCTTGCGTAACGAGTCGAACCTCAGTGGCGGCACCGGCCGCGCGAACACCTTCACCAGCAACCGCACCTACCTGCAGCACGACGTGACCGCTATCAAGGGCCAGTTCAGCGCCGGTGAGATTTTCTCCGACACCGACCTGTTCGACAGCGTGCGATATCGCGGCCTGAAACTGGCCTCCGATGACGGCATGCGTGCCGACAGCGAGCGCGGCTATGCGCCAGTGATTCGTGGCGTGGCACAGACGAATGCGAGGGTAGAAATCCGCCAGAACAACTACATCCTCTACACCGCCAACGTCGCGCCGGGCCCGTTCGAGATCAATGACATTTACCCGAGCGGCTCCAACGGCGACCTGGAAATCACCGTGATCGAAGCCGACGGCACGCGACGGGTGACGAGGCAGGCGTTTTCCAGCCTGCCAATTATGGTGCGTGAGAGCCAGGTCAAGTACAGCCTCTCAGTGGGCACGTTCAACAGCAATGCCGATGGCATGGCAACCCCGCGTTTTCTCAGCGGTACACTGGCCTATGGTCTGACCAGCAACCTCAGCGGCATCGTGGGTTTGCAAACCAGCGAGGACTACAATGCGTTGTCCATCGGCGCCGGCAAGAACACCTCGTTCGGTGCGTTCTCGCTGGATACCACCCATTCGTCCAGCAAGGCCCAGGGGCGAACCTCCCAGGGCAGCAGCGTGCGCGCCTTGTACGCCAAGACCTTCGCCGGCACCGATACCAACTTCACCCTGGCCGCCTATCGCTATTCCACCGAGGGCTATCGCACCCTCACCGACCATGTGGAAGACAGCAGCGAGGACGTGCGCGTGCGCACCGGCCACTCGAAAACCCGCACCGACCTGACTATCAACCAAAGCATCGGGCGCAACAGCGAGTTCGGCAGCCTGTATTTGACCGCCAGCGACCAGCGTTACTGGAACCGCGGCGGGTCAAAGAGTTTTTCAGCCGGCTACTCCAGCAACTGGGGCGACCTGAGCTACAACCTCGGCGTGACGCGCACCAAGCAAATCGTCACCTGGGGACAGCCCAGCAGCGACACACAGGTGAACCTGTCCATCTCGTTCCCGCTGGGCAAACAGGCTCGCGCGCCACGGGCATTCGTCACCACCAGCCACCAACGTGGCAACACCACCACCCAAGCGGGCATCAATGGCTACGTGGCCGACACCAGCGACACCTCCTATTCGGTGCAGGCCGGCCACAGTGACACCAGCGGCGACTCAGGTTCGGTGAACATCAACAGCCGCACCGCCGTGGCCGACGTCAGCCTCGGCTACAGCCAGGGCCAGGGCTATAACTCACAGAACTTCAACCTCGCAGGCTCGGTGGTGGCTCACGCGGGCGGCGTCAACCTGGGGCAGACGGTCAGCGAGACCTTCGCCCTGGCCGAAGTGCCAGGCGTCTCTGGGGCCAAGATCAGCAGCTACAGCGGGGTGGAGACCGGCTACAACGGCTATGCGGTGGTTCCCACTGCGCAACCCTACCGGGTCAACTGGATCAGCCTGGACACTCGCGACCTGGGTGGCGACGTGGAAATCACCAACGCCACCCAGCAGCTGGTGCCGCGCCGTGGCGCCATCGTGGTGGCGCATTACAGCGGCACCACCGGGCGGCGGGTGTTGTTTGAGTTGTTTGATGCACAGCATCAACCGCTGTCGTTTGGTGCCTCACTGGAAGACGCCAATGGCAAGCAGTTGGCGATTGCCGACCCCAATGGTAATGCCCTGGCACTGGTGGAAGAGGATCAGGGCACGCTGATCATCAAGTGGGGGGAACAGCGTTGTAGCGCGAGCTATGCGCTGGCACCACAGAACAAGGCGTTGAACTACGAGCGCCAGGCACTGGTGTGTACGCCTTGATTGTGCGGGGGAATGCGCTACTGTGCCGACCACGCACCCATCCTCCGCGAGATTTGCCCATGCGTAACCTGTTCCTTGCCAGTGCCTGCCTGCTGACCACCGCCCTGGCAGGCTGCCAGCAAACACCACCGGCTAACGACCAACTCGATGCAGTGCTCTGGACCCAGACGTCCATCGAGCACGAGATGATCTACCGCCAGCTCTTCGCCAACGCCACCCGCCAACTCGATGTAGCGCTGGCCGACCCCAACTGGGACGCACTGCCTTTGCCTGCGCGCAAGCTGACCGGTTTGCCACCGGCGGTGATCGTGGATATCGACGAGACCTTGCTGGACAACGTGCCGCTCAACGCTCGCGACATCGTCAACAATCAGGTCTATTCCTACGATCGCTGGAATACCTGGGTCGAGCAGGCCAAGGCTCAGGCGCTGCCGGGTTCCGTGGCGTTCCTGCAAGCGGCCAGACAAAAAGGTGTCAAGGTGTACTACCTCACCAACCGCGAGCACAGCCAGGTCGCGGCCACCGCCAAAAACCTGCGTTTGCGCGGCTTTCCGATTGAGAGCGACGCACAGATCCTGGCGGCCAGCACCCCCACCGGCCACTGCGAAAGCGCGGGCTACGGCAAGCAGTGCCGCCGCCAGTGGGTCGCCAGCCGAGCACGCGTGCTGTTGATGGCGGGCGACTCGTTGGGCGATTTCGTGCAGGCCGAACACAACACCCTGGCTGCGCAGCGCAAGGCCGTCGAACCCTATGTGAACTGGCTGGGGCAGCGCTGGTTCCTGCTGCCCAACCCGAGCTACGGCAATTGGTACAGCGCGCCGTATGGGGATGATGAAACCTTACCGTTTGAGCAGAAACGCAAGCTCAAGCAGCGGGCATTGTTGTTGCAGCAATAAAGAGTAGCCATGTGGGAGGGGGCTTGCTACCGATAGCAGTGGTTCAGTCAACACATGCAGTGACTGACAATCCGCTATCGGGAGCAAGCCCCCTCCCACAGTTCGAGCCGCCAACAATGACGCAGGGCTGCTCCCGCCGTGCGCACCACCTTGCTGATAGCAAATCGTGCATCAAGCAGTTCGGGCAGCAATCGCCTCCACTTCCACCAACGCCCCCGGCAACGGCAGCGCTACCACTTGCAACGCGGTCCGCGCCGGTTTGTTCGGCTGCTCGGGCGTACCGAAGAACTGCGTATACCCCCGCTGCAACCCGGCAAAATCCAGCTTGCGGTCGGTTTCTTCCGCGCCGACCAGAAATACCCGCAACTGCACGATATCGCCCAGGTCCAGATCCTGCTGCTGGAGGATTTTGCGCAGCTTGTTAAACACTGAAACAGTCTGTACTTCGGTGTCGCCATAAGCCCCAAGCACATTTGGGTCGGCGAGGTCGGGCAGCGTGCCGCTGACGAATATCAGACTGGCCGAGGCCGGCACGGTGACGGTTTGCGAGATGGGAAAATCGCCCACGCTGGTGCGTTGAATGCTGTCGCTCATGGTATTGCTCCTCAAGAGGCGGCCACAGCCGCGATCTGTCGTTGTTGGGTGATGTGCTCGGCCAGTTGCGCCACCACATGGCGCGCGGAGTTGGCCGCCGACTCCTGCCAGATGCCCACGCCACTTTGCACCAGGCCGTCGCCGGCGAAGTACACCCGGCCATGGGGTCGTTCCAGCAAGGCGTGAGCCTGGGCGGGGAAGTGTTCGCGTTGCAGCCACGGGCCTTCGCTGTAGGGGATCTGTTCCCAGGACACCGCCAGTGGATGACGCAAATTTTTGGAATAACCTGGATGCAACAGCTCTACGGCTTGTCGGGAGGCGGCGTGCTGCTGTTCGAGTGGCTGTGCGCCGAACACGTCGGCGCCCTCCCCGGTCACGTAACCGGCCACCAGCACGCCCTCGCGGGTGTTGAGGTCGTTGCTGGGGTACCACAGCAAGCGCGCCGGGTGCTCGACCCATGACAGGCCGCCATAGGTGCGGTAATCGGTTTCCCAGAAACGTGGGGATTGCCACGCCACCTTGGTCGCCTGGTCGCTGCGCGTGCTGAGCAAGGCGGCCTTGACCGGGTCGCTGAAGTCGCTGTCGAGCCTGGCCAGCAGGGGCAGCGGCAAGGTCGAGACCAGGTAATCGGCACGCACCACCTGTTCGCGGCCGCTGTGCTGGTCGTGATAGGTCACCGCCACGCCGTCCTCCAACTGACGGATCTGTCGCACCTGGGCGCCCAGTTGCACCTGCTCATGCACGCGTCGGTAGAGGGCGTCGGTGATGCGGTCCATGCCGCCCACCGGCTGGAACATGGTGGCTGAAAATTCCGGGAATTCGGTGTGCAACAAAGCGCCCCAGAGTTCCGGGTGCAGCAAGCGCTCCAACCCCAGCGGCTTGTGGCGGGCGGGCAAGGCGCCAGGGTGGGCGGCGGATTCAAGGTGCCCGGAACGCAGGGTGCCCTCGAAGGCCAGCTCCTGGGACAGGTCGCCATACACCTGCAGGAAACCCAGCAAGCGCGTGCGCTCTTCGCCACTCAGTAGATCATCGAGGGCGTCACGCTGCACCGCCTTGGCCAACAGCCCGGACAGGTGCCCACGGGTGTCGTTGAGCGCCTGGCCGACACTGAACGCCGGCTGCCTCAGGTCCGGCCGCACCTGAGCGCCATGGCTGCTGTTGACCAGCACTTCCAACGGCACGCCCAGCTCACTGCAATAGTCGAGGATGGTGCGGTGCTGGCTGGGGATACGCGCCGGGCCGGCGTTGAAATACTGGCCCGGATCAAACCTCACGGTTTGCGAGCGACCATCCTTGTAGTCCACGCGGTCGCCGTTGCGCAGGGTCCAGGTGCGACCACCCACGCGCTCACGGGCTTCCAGCACCTGCACGCTGAAGCCAGCGCGGCTCAGCTCCAGGGCCGTGACCAATCCTGCAATCCCGGCGCCCAGCACCAGCACGCGGGTGCCCTGCCCCAGGCCATCCTTGAGTTTCAGCGGTTGCGGTCGGCGGTGTGACGATGGGCCCAGCCCCAACACCGCCAGTGCATCCTTGACCGCCTTCTCACCGCCCACTGCGGCAATGCTCGACAGCGCTTCACGTCGTGTCAGTCCCATGTCGATGCTCCTAGTCCGGCAGGCCCGGTGGATTGATCAGCGACTTGTCGACGCGTTCGACATCCAGGCCCCAACGTTGCAGCACCTGCTCGTATTGCCCTCCGGCAATCGCGCCTTCCAAGGCAGTGTGGATCGGCTGGACCAGGCCGTTGTCCTTGCGCGTGGTCACGGCGATATCGGCCTGCAACGGCCACCCACCGTTGACAGTGCCGACGCGCTTGATGCCGCCGGTGATCGCCGCCGAATAGGCGTACACCGAGTTCGGCCCGAACAGCGCATCGCTGCGCCCTGACTGCACCGCCAGTTGCGCGGCGGCCTGGTCGTCGAAGTATTGCAACAGCGCAGGCTTGAGGCCGGCTTTTTCATTGGCCTCGTTCCAGGCCAGCAGGACCTTTTCCTGGTTGGTGCCGGAGCCGACGATGATCTTCAGCCCGGCAATGTCCGCCGCCTGCTGAATCGCGTTGATCTTGCTGGTGCTCTTGACGTAAAAGCCGAGCACATCCTGGCGGTAGGTGGCGAAGTCAAAACGCTTTTTACGTGCCTCGGTGACGGTGACGTTGCTGATCACCACGTCGTATTTGCCCGAGCTGACGCCCAGGGGCCAATCCTCCCAACTGGTCTGTACCACATTGAGTTGCAGGCCGAGGCTATCGGCGATCAGTTGTGCGGTATCGGCTTCGCTGCCGATGGTGGTCTTGTCGTCACTGGCGAGCAGTGCCAGGGGCGGCCCGGCCACGCCGGACACGGCCACGGTGAACTTGCCCGGCTGGGCGAACTTGAAGCCCGGCGGGATCTGCGCAATGGCCGCTTCATTGCGCGGCACATGGATGCGCGGGCGGTCGGGGCTGAGATCGACCTGTTGCACAGCGAAGGCGTATTGCGCGGTGCTGACGGCAAGCGCCAGCAAGGTCACGCGGGTGGTGTTGATGAACATGGGCACTCACTCCTTGAACTAAAGCACCTTGCCGAGAAAGGCCTGGGTGCGGGGATGGTGGGGTTGGCGCAGGATCTGTTCGGGCGGGCCTTCTTCGATCAGTTGACCGTCGCAAAGAAACACCACGTGGTCGGCCACTTCACGGGCAAAGCCGATCTCGTGGGTGACGATTACGAGGGTCACGCCCAGTCGGGTCAGGCCCTTGATCACGTCCAGCACCTCGCCTACCAGCTCAGGGTCGAGGGCCGAGGTGGGCTCGTCGAACAGCAGCACCTTGGGATCCAGCGCCAGGGCCCGGGCGATGGCGACGCGTTGTTGCTGACCACCGGAGAGCTGGCGCGGATAGGCGTCGGCCTTGTCCGCCAGGCCGACCTTGGCCAGCAACTCGGCAGCCTTGAAGTGCGCTTGTGCCTTGCTCCAGCGCTTGTGGGCCAACGGCGCTTCGGCGATGTTTTCCCACGCGGTGAGGTGCGGGAACAGGTTGAAGTTCTGGAATACAAAACCGACGTCGATGCGACGCTTGAGGATCTCGCGTTCCTTGAGTTCGAATAGCAGGTCGCCCTTGCGTCGATAGCCGACATATTCACCGTCGATGGTGATATGCCCGCTGTCGATTTTCTCCAGGTGGTTGATGGTGCGCAGCAGGGTGGACTTGCCCGAGCCGGACGGGCCGAGGATCACCGTGACCTTGCCGGGGTCGATAGTCAGGTCGATGTTATCGAGCACCTGCTGGTTGCCAAAGCGCTTGCCCACGCCCTGGATCTGGATGCGCCCGGCGCGTGCTTCAGCCATGGGACTTCTCCTTGAGCCACAGGCGCAGGCGCTGCAACGGCGTCGGCGGCAGCACCCGCGCGGTGCCGCGGGCAAAGTGACGCTCGACGTAGTACTGGGCGCTGGTGAGCACGGTGGTGATGATCAGGTACCACACAGTGGCCACGATCAGCAGCGGGATCACCGCCTGGGTGCGGTTGTAGATGACTTGCACGGTGTAGAACAGCTCGGGCAAGGCCAGCACGTAGACAATGGAAGTACCCTTGACCAGGCCGATGATTTCGTTGAACCCAGACGGTAAAATCGAACGCAGCGCCTGGGGCAGGATGATGCGGAAGATACGCCGCGAGGCCGGCAACCCCAGGGCCGCCGCCGCTTCATGCTGGCCGGCCTCCACACCGATCAGGCCACCGCGGATGATCTCTGCCGCGTAGGCGGCCTGCATCAGGCTCAAGCCAAGCACCGCCACGGTGAATTGACTGAGCACATCCACCGTCGACCACTCGGCGAACACCAGATCGGTGAACGGCACACCGAGCACGATGTGGTCGTACAGGTAGGCAAAGTTGTAGAGGATGATCAGCACCAGCAGCGCCGGCATCGAGCGGAAAAACCAGATATAGCCCCAGGCCAATGCGGCCAGCAACGGTGAGCCCGACAGCCGCGCCAACGCCAGCGCCGTGCCAAGGATGACGCTGAACACCGTGCTCAGCAGCGTCAGCAACAGCGTCTGCCCCAAGCCGCGCAGCACTGACGGCGAGAAGAACCACTGGCCGAACACCCCCCACTCCCACCGCGGGTTGGTGGCCAGGGAATGCACGATGGCCAGCAGCACCAGCGCGGCGAAGATCGACCCGGCCCAGCGCCAGGGATGCCGGGCGGGCACCACTTGCAGAGCCTTTATCGGCGTCGAGATACGGCGCTGACGCAGCGGTTGTACGCTGACCTCATCAAGCAGGTCGTAGGGTTTGGCGACAATGGGCATGTGCTATTCCTCGCAGGCCTTAGAAGGCGTAAGTCAGCCGGGTGTAGTAGTACCCACCGGTAAAACCGTAGGGCGAATAAGTGCCGTAGCTGGCAACCATGGTGCTGCTCGGCACCCCTTGTTTCTTGGGGTATTGGTCGAACAGGTTCTTGGCGCCGATGGCGATGTTCAGGTCTTTGGTGAGGTTGTAGCCAAGGTCGAGGTCGGTGATCCATTTGGCGCTGTAGACCCGGTCCAGGTCGCGGTTGGCCGATGAATTGACCTCCTTGTAGGAACCGTAGCGAGTCAGGGCCAGGCTGAGATTGAAGCGTTCGATGCTCCAGTCGCCACCAAGGATCAGCTTGGTATTGGGCTGCACGCCGGTGATCAGGTTGCGGGCCTCGCGATCCATCAGGTCATAAGGCCGGCCAAGGATGCTGGTGGACGCCTTGTAGTTCTGGATTCTGGTCTGGTTCCAGTTGAACGCAGCGGTCCACTTCAGCGCGCCGAACGCGCCCAGGTCCTGGTTGTAGCTGCTGACCAGGTCCAGGCCCTTGGTGCGGGTGTCGGCGCCGTTGATAAAATACTGGCCGCCGGAGGTGGAGTTGATGCCGTTGTTCTGCAGTACCTGGGTGACTTCAGGGCCAAGCAAGGTGCCGGTCAGGGTGATGCGGTCACGTAGATTGATCACGTAGGCATCGGCGGTGAAGCTCAGGCGGTCGGTGGGTGTAAGGGTGAAACCGAGGCTGAAGTTGGTGGAGCGTTCGGGCTTCAACTCTTCGGCGCCCAGCGCCTTGGCCGCCGCCGACCCCAACGGCAGCACGCCGTAATTGATCGACTGGTACACGCCGTCCACCACGCCATAGGTGGTGGAGCGCGCACTGAACAAACTGTTGGCCAGGGACGGCGCCCGAAAGCCATTGCTCACCGTGGCACGCACCGCGAACTGCGGCGTGAAGTCGTAGCGGGTGGTCAGCTTGCCGCTGCGGGTGGCACCCACGCCTTCGTTGTAATGCTCATAACGCAAAGCAGTGCCGACATACCAATCCGGCAAGGGGTTGAAGCCCACGTCCACATAACTGGCCAGGCTGTTGCGAGAAGCGCTGCTTTCTTCCTGCGGGGAAATACCGTTGGTGACCTGGGCTCCGGACGAGGCACAGTTACCCGGCGCCACGCAGTAGCCGCCGTTGGCATAAGACCCGTAGTCACCGGCCTGTACCTCGTAGGTATCGCGCCGATGCTCGAAGCCATAAGACAGGTCCAAGGGTTTTTGCAGGCCGATATCAAAGCCGCGCTTGAAGTCCAGGTTGGTGGTCAACTCGGTAGAAATCCAGGTGCCGGACGTGAAGCTGTTCGGCGTGGCCTCGCCCAGGGACGGGTTCTGGTTGTGGGTGGTGCCCTGCTCCGCTTCATTGCGCCCGTAAGTGGTGGACAGGTCCCAGTCCCACTCACCCAGGGTTCCCTTGCCGCCGAAGGCCGCCTGAAAATCGTCCTCGTCGATGTACCAGGTCGGGGTGTACCCGGCCGGATAGCCATTGGGCCCGGTGGTGATGGTGTTGGTGATGGTCGGCAGGCGGAAGTTCTGGCCCTGCTCGGCCTTGCGTCGCGAGTAGGTGGTGAAAGAGTACAGGCTGAGGCTGTCATCGATCGGCAGCTCGGCGTTGTAGCCCAGGGTCAGCAGGTTGGTCTTGGGCGTGCCGTAGCCGCCATAGGTGGACTTGCCTGCCAGGCCATACGCCTGCTCGTAGGTGTAGCCATTGGCGCTGGCCTTGTTGTCATCGTTCTGGCTACGCGCATCCAGAGCCAACTGCACGATGCCGCCGTTACCGATTTCGAAGCCCTTGTTGAGGCTTTGCTGCACCGTCTGTTTCTTCCCGTCGTAGCCAAGGCCGGTGTTGGTCACCGAAGTGCCGCTGGTGTCGGCCTTGAGGATCACGTTGATCACCCCGGCGATGGCATCGGAACCGTATTGGGCCGCGGCGCCATCGCGCAGGACTTCCACATGGTCGATGGCACTGATGGGGATCAGGTCCAGATCCGCCGGCGCCGCGCCAGTGTTGATGCCGTTGATATTCAAGGTGGCGCTGGTGTGGCGGCGCTTGCCGTTGACCAGCACCAGTACTTCGGCGGCGCTCAGGCCCCGCAGGTTCGGCGCCCGGGCAATGCCACTGGCGTCCCAGCCGGTTTTTTCCGGCAAGGTCAGCGACGGGATCACTGCGCTCAACGCCTCCATCAACCCGGGCTTGCCGGTGCTTTGCAGTTGCTTGGCGCTGACCACATCAATCGGCACCGGGCTGCTGGTGACCGTGCGCTGCTCGGCGCCACGGTTGCCGGTGACCACGACGGTGGACAGGGTGCTGTCGTCCTGGGCTTGCGTCGCTGCAGCCAGCAAGGACAACGTCAGGGCGGCGGTGGGTTGTAGAACGTGCTTCATATCCATTCCCGGCTTTTTCCAAATCGCGAAATCGAGCAGGCACGCGCCTGACGCGGCGTGACCGGTGTTCAAAAGGCGTTTCGGCTTGGGCTAGGTGTGGGGCAAGCGAGGGGTTTGAAGTGGCAACATACGTTGAGCTCCCGTCCAACGACTCTGCTGCGGGGGATAGTCACCCGGTCAGGCGCGCAGAATCTGAATCACGCTGGGTACCATCCGAGGTCAGGGGTAGGCTGTTGAGATCAAACATAACGGAATGAATTTCAAAAATATAATGCTGTTTTGGCATAAGCTAATATTCTATAATTTCATTATTTATCAATATTTTTATTCATAACGGTAATGTTTATACCATCAATAGCAGAGAGACTCTGGGCTAGGGAGGTTGCCCCCGATAGCATAGGTATCTACACAACTTTGCAGCCGCCAACCGTAACCACGATGCGAAGCGAGCCGCTCGTGATCTTGATCTGCTTTTGATCCTAGGCGCCCCGTTAAACCACGCTGGCCGGAATTCGACAGGGATTTGGGGGGT
>NZ_SPKN01000031.1:0-30382 GCF_023127765.1 Pseudomonas sp. W15Feb34 | reverse complement strand
CTGTCGAATTCCGGCCAGCGTGGTTTGACGGGGCGCCTAAGATCAAGATCAAAAGCAGATCAAGAGCGGCTCGCTTCGCATCGTGGTTACGGTCGGCTGCTACAGAGTTGTGTAGATATCGATACTTATCGGGAGCAAGCTCCCTCGCCACGGATTCGGGGCCCAGGCGTTGCTCAGGTCATTGAGCAATTGCGCGCAGCATTCAAAACGCCGGCATGACCCGCAGCCGCTTCACCATCGGCACACACGCCAGCACCAACCCCGAGGGTGAGTGATACACCGCCTGCTCATCCCCCACATAACCACACGAGCGGTAGAAACTCACCGCATTCAAGGTGGCGTCCAGCACTACCTTTTAAATCTCCATCTGCCGTGCAATGCCCTCCACATGCGCAAGCATCGCCTTGCCATAGCCGCGCCCAGTGAACGCAGGCCGCACGAACAACGCTCCCACCTCATGGTGGTCAGGATCGAGCATACCGGTAGCGACAGCTTCACCGTTCACCCAGCCCAGGTAGAACGGTTTGTCCATCAACACGCTGTAGCCATCACTTGCGCAACCTCGGGTCCAGAGCGCCACTTGCTCCGCGCTGTAGGCGCCAATGCACTGACCGCGAATGGCGTCACGGCGAATCTCGAACGCTCTGTCGGCGTCGTCTGGCGTAGCTCGTTTTATCTCCAACACTGCCTGTTCCTTCCATGACTTCAAATTGCCATTAGCCCATTTGTGCTAATCGACCCTGCCCGCCTGCGGCGCTATATTCCTCGGCACTTCCAACGCTTCCTCAGCACCGCGCATTCATTGCGTGCGGGTTTGTTGCGCGCTGGAAAAACCAAAACAATCCCAAGGAAGACGCACCATGAAACTCCACTCCCCTGTTACTCGCCTTGCCCTGCTGGGCGCCTTGATCATCGGCGTCGCCGGTTGCAGCAATATCAAGCCCACTGAAGATCACCTCAAGAAGCTGTCGGAAACCAACCTGGGCGAGCCGGTTAAACGTATTTCCAATGTGCGCAGCGATTCCATGACCACTTACTATGTCGCCAACACTGCGTCCGGCGAATACAACTGCTCCGTACCAAGCGGGGCCAGCGGGGGTGCATTTGCGATCGCCAGTTTTGGCCTGATGAAACCTGCCGCCTACTGCCAGCCAAAAGGCGCACGTGGCAACGGGCTGACACCGTTCATGCAGTAACTTTTTCCTGGCTGAGGTCACGCAACCTGCCGCGCAGTTCCGCAGGGCGCACCGGTTTGGACAAGATGGCGATCTGACGGTCGTGCAACGCGGCCTGGATTCTCTCCACGTCGTGACCGGTGAGGATCAACGCCGGCACCGCCCAACCGCGTTGCTGGCGTAGCTCGTCGATGCATTCGATGCCAGTGGCGTGATTACCCAGGTCGTAGTCGGCGACGATGATATCGCAGTCGCTGACCAGCCCCTTCCCACTCGACTCAGCCTGCACCTTGCACCCCCATCGCTCCAGCAGCGCCTGGGTGGCAAGCAGCACGTTGTGGTCATCCTCCACCAGGCACACTTTCAGACCGGTGAGCAGACCGGCCTGGCGCACATCGTCGCGCAGCGCCAGTTGACGCGGCGCGGTGGCCAGGGCCAGGCCGTGCAGGCTCACCGAGGTGCCCTGGCCCAACCGCGAACGCAGGCTCACCTGCATCCCCATCAATTGCCCCAGGCGCTTGACGATGGACAGCCCGAGGCCCACGCCTTCGACATCCTTGTCACGCAATTGGCGCACGCGATAGAACTCTTCGAAGACCTTTGACAGATGCTCCCGTGCAATCCCTCGCCCCTGATCATGCACCTCTATGACCAAGCCGTTTTCACGACTACGCACGCCGATCAGCACTGGCCGCTGCGCGCCGTACTTGAAGCAATTGGAGAGCAGGTTTTGCACCATGGTTGCCAACATGCCCGGGTCCACCCGTACCCAGTGAGTGCAGGGGCGCAAGCGCAACTCCACACCGGCCCAGCGTGCGGCCTCGGCGTTCTGACGCACCAGGTCGGCGAGAAAGTCGCCCAGGTGGATCACCTGGTATTTGGGCAACAGGCGACCGTTGTCGAGGGTGTAGAGGTCGAGGATCGAACGGAACAGTTGCGACACGTTGAGCAGCGAGCGATCGATATTGTCCACCAGCCGCCGCTCGTCATCCCCCAACCGTGCTTCGCGCAGGCAGGCGGTGAACAGGCCAATGGAGTGGATCGGCTGGCGCAGGTCATGGCTGGCTTGGGCGAGAAAGCGGGATTTTTCCAGGTTGGCGGCAATGGCTTGTTCCGAAGCCTTGCGCGTGCGCTCCAGAAGGATATGGGCGTACACCGGGATCACCGTGCTGGTGATCATCAGCATCAACACCATGAACGGTTGCGCCTGCCACAGCGGCGTAAGCTGGTACACGATCAGCAGCGCCAGCAACGCCAGCCCCGTGGCAATCGCCAGGTAGCGCGACCCGTAGCGCATCCCGTTGCCCAGGTTCACCCAGACCATCACCGCATACAGCGGCAACGCCGCCTCACCACCCACCACCAGGCCGAACGACGTGCCGGTGTAGTCGTGGATCATGCCGAAGATGCGCCGCGCCGGGTAATGCCCGGGCCAACGTGCGATCACCTGGCGCAACACGATGGACGCCAGCAGGAACCCGAAGATATACAGGATCACCGGCAGGTAGGTGTCCAGCGACTGCCCGGGCAAAAAACCCAGTACGCTGATATACACAATGGCGATGGTGGCCACCACGATGCGCAGGTTAGCCTGATCGAGTTCGGAGTTGGTCTCGGGACTCATAGTCATATCCTTGACAGATCATCTTTGGAAAAGGGGCCCTCGGCCCGCTGGTAAAGTAGCATGCCTCGACACCACCTTGCCCCAGGAAGGAGCTCACCATGACCGGCCGGATCATCATCGCCGACGACCACCCGATGTTTCGCGAAGGCATGGCGCGCACCGTGCGGCGCCTGCTACCCGACGCCCAGGTGCAAGAGGCCGGCGACCTGGCCACGGTGAATGCGCTGCTGTGCGAGCCGAGCGAAGTCGACACTCTGATCCTCGACCTGCGCTTCCCCGGCCTGACTTGCATCAGCCAACTGGCCGAACTGCGCCAGCAACTGCGGCGCACAACGTTGATCGTGGTGTCAATGGTCGACGACCCGGCGCTGATCGAACAGGTGATGGCCCTGGGCGCCGACGGTTTCATCGGCAAGAACATCGCCCCCGACGACATCGGCCAGGCGTTGCTGGCGATTCGCGCCGGCGAAGTGCTGGTCAAGTTCGCGCCTTCGGGCCTGCTGCCGCTGGACACCCACACCCTCACCACCCGCCAGCAGGAAGTGCTGCGCCTGATTGCCCAGGGCAAGACCAACAAGGAAATCGCCAAGGCCCTGGATATTTCGCCGTTTACCGTGCGCATTCATGTGTCGTCATTGCTGCGCAGTTTGAATGTGCCGTCGCGGGCGGCGGCGGCAGTAAAGTATTCCGGGGAATTCTAGGTCGTCCAAATGTGGGAGGGGGCTTGCTCCCGATGGCAGTGGGTCAGTCCAAGATGCGTTTACTGACACTCGCTCATCGGGAGCAAGCCCCCTCCCACATTGGACTGAGTCGCATCAGTCAGGCCTGCGCTCTGCATCCGATATTTCAGTTGAACCTCACACCTTCCCCTCCAAGCAAATGGCCTTGCTGTGCCATAAGCTCGACGTTTCTTTATGATGTTGCCTTTCGCTCAACGCCCTGGAACCACCCATGCCCACCCTTACCCTGCGTACCGCTCTGCCCACCGACGCCCACCGCTGCTTTGAAATCGAAACCAGTGCATACGAAGGCGACGAAGCCGCCACCCTGGAAAAAATCACCACGCGCATCGCCCAGTATCCCCAGGGCTTTTTGATCCTGGAGGCGGATGGCGAAATCGCAGGTTTCATCAATTCCGGCTGTGCCCACAATGTGGTGATGTCGGATGAGGCATTCAAGGAGTTGGTAGGCCATGTGGCCGAGGCGCCGAATGTGGTGATCATGTCGGTGGTGGTCGCCCCGGCACATCAAGGCAAAGGCTATGCAAAAAAACTGATGACCGCGTTCGTGCAGCGCATGGCAGCAATGGGCAAGCAGACGATTCACCTGATGTGCAAGCACCAGCACGTGCCGTTGTACACCCGCATGGGCTACACCTATGTGCGTCCTTCGCCGTCGGATCACGGTGGGATGGCGTGGCATGAAATGGTGAGAACTGTCTAAGAAAGGTCATTACATAACTGTTTCCAATCGTGAAACAAGCGCACACCACTGAGCCGTCAAATGTATTTCTACAAATGAAAACCTGAGAACCAACGACGCTTTCTTACATCCAGCCTGACTCTGCTGCCCCTTTTGCCGGATTGCACCTATCGCCACTCTCACTATTTGGAAACCCGCGACCACAGCGGTTTCACTCGGTTACATTCACCCGAAATGGGCCGCATTGAGCGACTGCTCATGGCGCTGTAGCCTGCGAAACGCCGAGCCGGGACCACGTCCTGGCGGGTCAATATCCCAGCTATCAGAGAGGTGCAATCGTGTCTTCAATCAATGGTTCCAGCCCATCTTTCCCTGCATACCAACCCGTTGACAACGGCAGGATCGACAACGACAAAGCCAGATACAACCCCAAGGAAGAAAACCAGATTGGGGACGATGCAGAAGTGTCCGATGGCAAGGGCGGCTGGAAGAACATCGGCGACGAATACAGGACCCACGCCAACCGTAGTCGGCTGGATAAAAACTTCCTGCCTGCGGACGAAAAGGCCGTCGACAACTCTCAGGTCAACACTGCCCGCAGCCAGTTAGATCGCAACTTCCTGCCGTCGGACGAAAAGGCCGTTGAAAACGCTCCAGGCAACGCCAACCGTGACCCCATTGATTTCGAAATCAAATCCGATGGCAAGGGCGATTGGGTCAAGGCGTAATACTGCAACCGGCTGTTTGCGGTCCAAACCGTTGTGCCTCCCCATGGCATTGCCAAACACCCGCTTGCCATGGGGGGGGTCGAAAGTGTGGGTATCGGCTAACGCGTCACCAACTGCCGGAAGCCCCTCCGCCACCACTGGAACCACCGCCACCGGAGGAACTGTCACTGGAGCTGGAACTGCTGGAACTCGAACTGGAGCCGCGACCCGATCCCGTCCCTTCGCCGACCTTGCCGAAGATGATCAGCGCGACAAACGATGCGATGGGAAACGCCAACAGCCAGCCGTCGCGGCCGCCGTCAATCACCCACCCTGCCACCACGTACACGACTACCGCCGCCAGCAGTCGCACACTAAAACCTGCACGGCTGGTGCGCCAGGTCTCTCTCATGATCAGCAGTAGCACCAGGTACAACCCCAGCACCACCAAGACGCCCAGTGGCCACAGCAGCCAATGGATGAAACTGACGTCCACGTACTGGTTTGCCACCACCAACCCGAGGATATAAGCCAGCAGCCCGATTACGCAGTAAAACAGCGTACGCACCTGCCACAGCGCGCCGAATATCGCGCCGCCTATCAACAGCGTCAGCGGCATGACAAACAGGAACATCGGCCACTCGCGACCGCCCGCCAGCAGCGTCAGCAACAGCGTGGCCGCCACGGTGACGATCAACGCCCGGCGCCAATGCAGCTTGCCGGCAGCGATCGCCACGCCGCCCAAGCCGCCCAGGATAAACGCCACCAGCAACGCGATAAATTGAGGGTTGATCCCGGCGCCCGCCAATGGCGGTAAGTCACCGCCGTCCACCAGTACGGTCAATGCGTCCACGCCCTGTTGCACACCGCCGGCAAAATCACCTTGGCGAAACGCCGGGGTGATCTGTTCTTCAATAATGCGATGAGCCAGCAGGTCGGTGACGATGCCTTCCAGGCCGTAGCCCACTTCAATGCGCACTGCGCGATCAGCCTTGGCCACTACCAGCAGGATGCCATCGTTGACGTCCTTGCGCCCCAGCTTCCAGGCGCGAAACAGTTGGTTGGCATAGTCTTCGATAGCGGCGCCGCCCGTGGTCGGCACCAGCAACACCGCGACTTGCGCGCCTTTGCGCGCTTCAAGGTCGCCAAGCTGGTTTTTAAGGCGCTGGGTGGTGGTTGCGTCGAGGGTGTTGGTGAGGTCAATCACCCGCTGGTCGAGGGCGACCCCGATCGGTGAAGTGTCCGCCTGGGCTATGCTCAGCACGCCCAGGAGCACCAGGGCCAGCAAACCCGAGACCTTTTGACGCCAATTCCCTATCATGTTTTGTTACCTGAGGTTTCTTCCTTAAGCTGCCGACTTTACCTTATCGACGTATAACGCGTGACCCCAGGTGCGCGACTATCTAAACTGCGGCCTTACCCCGCATAGCAAATTGCCAGCTACGAGAACGCCATGGACCTGCGCTACCGCAACAATGTGAATGTGATGGGCGACGGTCCTTCGACGCTGGTGTTTTCCCACGGCTTTGGCTGCAATCAAGCGATGTGGAACCAGTTGGCGCCGCACTTTAGCCAGCGCTTTCGCGTGGTTCTCTACGACCTGGTCGGTGCGGGCCGGTCGGACCTCAGCGCGTTCGACAAAGCCAAATACCTGGCCCTGGACGGCTACGCCCGCGACCTCAACGAG
Organism: Pseudomonas sp. W15Feb34; assembly: GCF_023127765.1. Classification (NCBI taxonomy): domain Bacteria; kingdom Pseudomonadati; phylum Pseudomonadota; class Gammaproteobacteria; order Pseudomonadales; family Pseudomonadaceae; genus Pseudomonas; species Pseudomonas sp. W15Feb34. The sequence goes on along the minus strand of NZ_SPKN01000031.1, from coordinate 23,767 downwards.
ATTATCGACGCCTATGCCCAAGGCCCGGTGATCCTGGTGGGCCACTCCGTCAGCGCGATGATTGGCACCCTCGCCGACCGTTTTGTCCCCGGGCGTATTGCTGCGCACGTGATGATCGGCCCATCGCCGCGCTATATCGACACTGACGATTATGTTGGCGGCTTCAAGCGCGAGGATATCGACGACCTGCTCGACACCCTCGACAGCAACTACCTGGACTGGTCGAGCGCGATGGCCCCGGTAATCATGGGCGCGCCGGACCAACCGGCACTGGGTGAGGCGTTGACCGAGAGCTTTTGCCGCACCGAGCCGGACATCGCCAAGCAATTTGCCCGGGTGACCTTCCTTTCGGATAACCGCCAGGATGTAGTGGGCCTGACCACTGCGGTGTTGATCCTGCAATCGACTGACGACCTGATCGCCCCCGTAGCCGTGGGTGAATACCTGCACCGCGTGCTGCCCAACAGCACTTATTGCCTGGTGGAGAATGTCGGCCATTGCCCGCATATGAGTGCACCCCAGGCGTGCGCAGCGGCAATGGACCGGTTCCTGGCCCCCTGGGCGCCTGCCGATGCCTGCTGAGTCGCTATTCGACAGCGCCGCCTGCGCCCTGGCCGTAACCCACGAAGACGGCACGATCCTGCACGTCAACCCGCGCTTGAGCGACTGGCTCGGGTTCAGCGCCGCTGCGCTGCAAGGGCGGCGCTTCCAGGACCTGCTGACCATGGGCGGGCGGATTTTCTACCAGACCCACCTGGCACCGATGCTACGCATGCACGGCAGCGTCACCGAAGTGAAGCTCGACATCCGCCATTGCGCCGGGCACAAAGTGACCGTATTACTCAATGCCAACCAGCGCCGGCAGGCCGACGGCGTGGTGCATGACCTGGCACTGTTCGGCACCACCGACCGCGACAAATACGAGCGCGAACTGCTCAATGCACGCAAGTTGGCCGAAGCGCTGCTCCAGGAAAAAACCGCCACCGAGGTCGCCCTGCAACAGGCCCAGGCCGAACTCAGCGCGGCCTATGCGGTTGCCCAGCGCCGGGCGTTGTTTGCCGAACAAATGGTGGCGATTGTCAGTCATGACTTGAAAAACCCCCTTACCGCCATCCGCATGGCTTCGGACTTTCTGCAGCGCGGCGAGCGCACGGCCAAGGAGCGCCAACTGCTGGGGCATATCGGCCAGTCAGCCGAACGCGCCCATCGCATGATCGCCGACCTGCTGGACTTCACCCAGGCACGGGTCGGCCAGGGCATCACCATCAAGGCGGTGCCGCTGGATTTGCACGGCGTTATTCAACATGCGGTGGATGAGTTGCGGGTGGCCTTTCCCAGGGCCACGCTGGTGCATCAGGCCGAAGGCAACGGCCAGGCGTGCCTGGATGCCGACCGAGTGCAGCAGATGATCGGTAACCTGGTTGCCAACAGCGTGGCCTATGGCGACCTGCTGCAACCGATCACCATCACCTCGCGCCTGGGCGACAACGCCTGCGCGGTCGCGGTGCACAACCATGGCCTGGCGATTCCCGAAACACTGCTGGCCGGGTTGTTCGAGCCCATGACCCGTGGCACCGACCAGGGCAGCGATGTGCGCAGCGTCGGCCTCGGCCTGTATATCGTGCGCGAACTGGCCAAGGTGCATGGTGGCGATGTGGCGGTGACGTCCTGCGCCACGGCCGGTACTACGTTTACCGTGACGTTCTAGGCCAGGTATGCGGCGCCCTGCATGATCGGCTCGACACGGCCGGTCAAGATCACCCCGCCCTGCCCGTCCCACTGCACCGTGACCGTGCCACCGTCGCATTCGACCTCCACGCTGTCATCGAGCAACCCGCGCCGAATCCCATTGACCACCGCGCCGCAGCAGCACGAACCGGAGCCCAACGGCACCGCGCCGCCACGCTCCCAGATGCGCAGGCGGATACGGCCACGGCTCAACACCTGCACAAAATGCACATTGGTCTTGGCCGGGAACAGCGGGTGGGCTTCAAGCGCCGGGCCCACCGCCGCGACATCGATGGCAGCGATGTCTTGCACAAAAAACGTGCAATGCGGGTTGCCCATGCTGCAGGCCGCCGGGTTACCGTCCATGGGCAGCACGCGGGTGTCCATCGCCTCGGCCAGCGGCACCGCCGCCCAGTCCAGCGACGGCGCGCCCATGTCCACCGACACGCGCTGCCCGTCGACGCGTGTGCACGTCAGCAAACCGCGGTCGGTGCGTAATACGACGGTGTCGATGCCGGTCTCGTGCATCAGGCGGTCAGCCACCCCGCGAGTCGCGCTGCCGCAGGTTGGCAGCCGCGTGCCGTCGGGGTTCCAGAACTGGACATGTGCGACGGCGTCTCCACAGTCGAGTATCACCGCCAACTGATTGAAACCGATACCCGAGCGGCGGTTGCCCAGGCGGGCGGCGACCTGTGCAGTGATGGGGTTGTCCTGGCCACGGCGGTCGATGATGATGAAGTCGTCGCCATGGGCGTGCATCTTCACGAATGGCAGGGTCATGGGGCGCAGGTCCTGTTGTCGAAGTGAAGCAGTTCTAATAACACTGTAGGAGCAAGCTTGCTCGCGAAAATAGTCAAGACCACACGTTTTACCTGGAACTACGCGTTATCGTTGACGTTTTTCGCGAGCAAGCTCGCTCCTGCAAAGAGTTGATGACCATGCTTATCGTATTCAGCGGTCTGCCCGGCAGCGGCAAGACCACGGTTGCCAGGGAACTGGCGCGACAGACCGGCGCGGTTTACCTGCGTATTGATGTGATCGAACAGGCGCTGCGCGATGCTGCCGTATTGGCGGGGGATGTAGGCGCCAGCGGCTACAGCGTGGCCAATGCATTGGCGCTGAGCAATTTGCGCCTGGGGCATCGGGTCATCGCCGATTGCGTGAACCCGGTCAGGGAGAGCCGCCAAGCCTGGCAAGCCGTGGCGACGACAGCGCAGGTTGAACTGATCAATATCCAGGTGGTGTGTGCTGATCAGCACGAGCATCGGCGCCGTGTGGAAAGCCGCGTGGGCGATGTTCCCGGTCTGGCGCCGCCGACCTGGCAGTCGGTGCTGGTGCATGAGTATGAATGCTGGGATGAGCCGCCGTTCAGGCTCGATACGGCGCAGAGGACGCCCGCTGAGTCAGTTGCAGCGATCCTCGCCCATCACCAGTTTTTTCCCGATAACACCGGTTCAGTTGGGGAAGTTGCCGCGCAACGCCTCCAAGCCACCGCTGTAGACGCCGGCAAATAACTCCTCCACCGCCGCATCCGTGGTGCCCGCTGCCGGAGTGAACACGCCGGACCAGGTGACTTTCGCCGACGACTCGGTCAGCGCTTCAACCTGCACGGTCGCCAGATACGCGCTCACCGGAAACGGCGATTCTTCAATCGTGTAGCTGTAAATGCGCGCCACGTTATCAAAGGTCTGCAAACGCTCGACGATCTGGCCGCCGTCAGCGGTGGTCAGGTGACGCACACGGCCACCTTCGCTCGGCTCGCTCTTGGCGATAAAGGGCAGCCAGTCGGGCAGGCTGTTGAAGCCGCCAATCAGTTGCCAGACCTGGACGGCTGATGCCGGGATTTCAATTACTGAAGACGCTGTTGCCACGATAAATACTCCAATCAGGGGAAAAATCAGATCGCCATGCTGTCGACAACGCCACCGTCTACGCGCAAAGCGGCACCGGTAGTGGCAGACGACAGCGGTGAAGCAATGTACGCCACCAGGTTCGCCACTTCATCCACATTGGCTGCACGCTGGATGATCGAGGTGGGCCGCGCATTACGCACAAACACATCGGCTTCTTCCCGCGCACTGCGCCCGGACTGGGCCGTGGCGTCCTTGAGCATCTGTTCCAGGCCGTCGGTAAAGGTCGGCCCCGGCAAAATCGCATTCACCGTCACCCCGGTGCCTGCCAGGCGCTTGGCCAGGCCGTGGGAGACCGCCAGGTTGGCGCTTTTGGTCACGCCGTAGTTGATCATGTCGGCCGGCGTCGCCACCCCGGATTCCGACGACACAAAGATCACCCGCCCCCAGCCCTGCTCGACCATGCCCGGCGCATAATGGCGCGACAGGCGCACGCCGGAAATCACATTGACCTCATAGAAGCGCGTCCACTCACTGTCTGGCGCCTCGAAGAAATCCACATCGTTGAAGATGCCGAGGTTGTTGACCAGGATATCGGCGCGAGGTTCGGCGGCGAACAGTTTCTCGGCGCCCTCCAGGGTGCCAAGGTCGGCCACCAGCCCACGCAGGTCAGCGCCGGGCACCCCTTGGCGAATGCTGGCCAAAGCGTCGTCGACCTTGCCCGCGTCCCGCCCGATCACTACCACCGTTGCGCCGGATTGCGCCAGGGCCTGGCTGATGCCCAAGCCGATACCGGCAGTGTTGCCGCTGACGATGGCTACTTTGCCGCTCACATCAATTTTCATGGTTAGCTTCCTTAAGATTAGAGAGGCAAAGGCGCACGGTCCGAAATCAGTCGGGCCTCGCGTAGCGCTTGCCAGAAGGCTGCTGGAATCTGTTCTGACAACGCCGCAACGTCTTCGGCAATCCGCCCCGGACGACTGGCACCGGGAATCACCGCCGCCACGGCCGGGTGTGCCAGGGAAAACTGCAGCGCCGCGGCTTTCACACTCACGCCAAATGCCTGGGCAATCGCCTTGATCTGCTCGACCTTGCTGATGATCGCAGGCTTAGCGAGCAGGTATTCAAAGTGTGCGCCGCCGGCGAGGATGCCAGAGCTGTACGGGCCGCCGACCACAATTTCAACCTGCTGGGCCAAGGCGGCGTCCATCAGGCGTTGCAGTGCGCGCTCGTGGTCCAGCAGCGTATAGCGGCCGGCGAGGAGGAACCCGTCGGGCTGCGCCTCAGTCAGGTCCAGGGTCAGTTCACACGGCTCGACGCGATTGACGCCCAGACCCCAGGCCTTGATCACACCCTCCTCGCGCAAGCGGGTCAGCACTTTGAAGGCGCCGGTACGGGCCTGGTTGAAGTAGTCCAGCCACTGGTCGCCGTAAAAATCCTGGGCGATATCGTGAATCCACACGATGTCGAGGCGATCGGTTTGCAGGCGCTTGAGGCTGTCTTCAATGGAGCGCAGGGTGGCATCGGCGCTGTAGTCATTGAGGATTTTATTCGGGCGGCCGTGTTCGAACACGCCGCTTTTTTCGCCAAGGTCGCGGGCGCCGGTTTCGACTTCATCCAGAATCACCCGGCCGACCTTGGTGCTGAGCACGTAGTCATCACGGTTGTAGTTGGACAGGGCCTGGCCCAAGCGGATTTCCGACAGGCCCGAGCCGTAGAACGGCGCGTTGTCGAAGTAACGGACGCCGTGGTTCCAGGCGGCTTCGACGGTGGCCTGGGCTTCGTCTTCAGGGATGGCGCGGAACATATTCCCCAAGGGTGCGGTGCCAAAGCCCAGTACGCCGGGGAGTTTGTCTTTCAAGCTCATGGTGAGATCCTCAATCGGTTGGTTGTGACCGTTGAGCAGATGCTAGATTGCGTTATTCAGACCGTCCAAGACATACTGCGACCAACTTGAGTCCTTGCAGGTCTTACATGATCGATCTACGCCAACTGCGCTACTTCGAAGTGGTCGCCGAAGAGGAACACGTCGGCCGCGCCGCCGAGCGCTTGCACATCTCCCAATCGCCCCTGAGCCGGCAAATAGCCCAGCTCGAAGAGCGCCTGGGCCTGACCCTGTTCGAACGCAGCCAGCAGCGCATCCGCCTGACCCGCGACGGCCAGACCTTTCTGGCTGAAACCAAGGCGCTGCTGACCCATGCCAACCGTCTGGAATCACTGGGCAAGCGCCTGGGCCGTGGGGAAGAAGGCGGCCTGTGCATCGGCTATATCGAAAATGCCATGCACGCCGGTGTTCTGCCCAATGCCTTGCGCATACTGCGCGACGATCGCCCCACCGTGCATATCAAGCTGTATAACCTGCCCTCCCTCGAACAGTTGGAGGGCCTGCGCCAACGCAGTCTGGACATCGCCCTGGTAAGCGAGCCCCCCGCCGACGACGATCCAAACCTGAGCGCCTTGCAGGTGCTCGACGACCCGATGCTGCTGGCCCTGCCCGAACAGCATCCGCTGGCCCGGCAACGCGAACTGCTGCCCGAACACCTGGCCGATCAACAATGGATCGGCGTGCAGCGCAAAGCCGGCGCCAACCCCGCCGATGATTTCGTCGCCGCCTGCATCCGTGCCGGTTTCACCCCACAGATTCCCATGGAAGCCAGCGAACCCTTTACCGCACTGGGCCTGGTGGCGTCAGGGCTCGGGGTAGCGATGGTGCAGAAGGGCCTGAGCCGCAATGCCCCGCCCGGCGTGGTGTTGCGAGAGTTGCCGTGGCTGACCTACACCACACCGCTGTGGGCGGCCTGGCACCGCGTTAATTTGCGACCGCTGGTGGAGACGTTTCGCAAGGTGCTGACTGAAACTGAGGTTAGTGAATAAGGCGCCCAGTACAGCGATTGCCTGCGCCCTTTGTGTGATCAAAGCACCTCCCGCAACCGATACCACAACATCCCCAACGCCAACAGCGGCGAGCGCAGCGCCTTGCCGCCCGGGAAGGTCATGTGCGGCACCTGGCTGAAAATATCCAGGCCGCGACTTGCACCCGCGTGAATCGCTTCGGCCAGCAGCCGTGCGCACCAGTGGGTCACGTTGAGGCCATGGCCGGAATAGCCCTGGGCATAGAACACATTGGGGTACTGCTTCAACCGCCCGACCTGGGGAAAGCGGTTGGCGGTGATGCCAATCTTGCCGCCCCACTGGAACTCGATGGCGGTGTCGGCCAACTGCGGGAAGACCTTGAGCATTTTCGGGCGCATGTAGGCGGCGATGTCCTGGGGATCGCGCCCCGAGTAATGGCAGGCACCGCCAAACAGCAGGCGCCGATCGGCGGACAGCCGGTAGTAATCCAGCCCGACTTTCTGGTCGCACAGCGCCAGATTCTGCGGAATCAATTGCTCGGCCACCGTTTCCGGCAACGGCTCGGTGGCGATGATGTAGCTGCCCGCCGGCAGCACCTTGCCGCCCAGGCGCGGCTCCAGGTTCTCCAGATGCGCATTGCACGCCAGCACCAGATGGGCGGCGCGCACGCTGCCACCGGCGCAACGCACCTGCACAGTGTTGCCATGGATCAGTTCCAGCACCTCGGTCTGTTCAAAGATCCGCACCCCGAGGGCCTCGGCCACCTGCGCCTCGCCAAGCACCAGGTTGAGCGGGTGCAGATGCCCGGAGCCCATGTCGACCAGGCCTCCGGCGTACACCGTCGAGCCCACCACCTGGGCCATGTCCTGCGCGCCCACCAACCAGGTTTCAGGGGCATAGCCCATGGCCGCCAACTGCGCCTGTTCATTCTTGAACGCGGCGAATTGCGCCGGGGTGTTGGCCAGTTCACAAAAACCCCAGCGCAAGTCGCAATCGATACCATGCTCGCCGATGCGCTCGCCCACCAACGCCACCGAGTCGATACCGGCTCGCGCCAGATAGCGCACGCCCTCCTCGCCCACGTATTTGGCAAACCCCGAGACATCATGACCGATACCCCGAATCAACTGCCCACCGTTGCGCCCGCTGGCACCCCAGCCAATGCGTCGGGCCTCCAGCACAATCACCGAGAGCCCGCGCTGGGCCAGTTCGATGGCCGTGTTGACCCCGGTGAACCCGCCGCCGATCACACACACATCGACGCTCAGATCAGCGTCGAGTGCAGGCCGCTGCGGCATGGTGTTGGCTGTCGCGCGGTAATAGGACTGCGCATGTTCGTTGGACTGAATCATCGGTTGGACTTCACTTTGCTCCAGGCGCGGGTCATCACGCGCATGGTCGCCGGCGTGGGCGTGGTGGAAATGTAGAGTTTGTCGAGGACTTCCTGGGGCGGGTAAACCTCAGGATTGTTGACCAGTTCCGGGGCCATGAACGGCTTGGCCGCCGGGTTGGCGTTGGCGTAGCCCACCGAGGCGCTGACCTTGGCGATCACTTCGGGTTCGAGCAGGTAGTTGATGAACGCGTGGGCCTCTTTGGGGTTGGTGGCGTCGGCAGGAATTGCCAGCAGGTCGAACCACAGGTTGGAGCCTTCCTTGGGAATCGAGTAAGCAATGTTCACCCCGTTTTTGGCTTCCTTGGCGCGGTTGGCGGCCTGGAACACATCGCCGGAATAACCGAACGCCACGCAGATATTGCCGTTGGCCAGGTCCGAGATGTACTTGGAGGAATGGAAATAAGTGATGTACGGCCGCAGCGTCAGCAGCTTGGCTTCGGCCTGCTTGTAGTCCTCGGCGTTCTCGCTGCGTGGGTCCTTGCCCATGTAGTTGAGGATCGCCGGGAACAGCTCATCCGGCGAATCAAGGAAGGCCACACCGCATTCATGGAGCTTCTTGAGATTGTCCGGCTCGAACAGCACCGCCCATGAATCAATGCGCTCGATACCCAGCACCTGCTTGACCTTGTCGACGTTGTAACCGATGCCATTGGTGCCCCACAGGTACGGCACCGAGTGCGCGTTATCCGGGTCGTTCTGCTCCAGCAGCTTGAGCAACCGGGGATCGAGGTTCTTGAAGTTTGGCAGTTGCGCACGGTCCAGCGTGAGGAACGCGCCGGCCTTCACTTGCCGCGCCAGGAAGTGGTTGGAGGGCACCACCACGTCATAGCCGGTGCGCCCGGCGAGCAACTTGCCTTCCAGGGTTTCGTTGGAGTCGAACACGTCATAGACCACCTTGATCCCGGTGTTGGCCTGGAAATCCGCCAAGGTGGTTTCACCGATGTAGTCAGTCCAGTTGTAGACGCTCACCGTCGACGCTGCCTGGGCGCTGAACGCCACCGGTAGTACAAGTGCAAGTGCCAACGGCAGAAACTTGTTCACAAGACGCATATCGTCACCCCTTTTATCGTTGTTTTAGACGCTCAACAGCAGGAATTCACGTTCCCAGGAACTGATCACCCGCTTGAAATTCTCATGCTCGGCGCGCTTGACCGCGACGTAGCCGCGCACGAATTTTTCGCCCAGGTATTGCTTGACTGTGTCGCAGTCTTCCATGCGTGCCAGGGCATCCTCGAGGGTGAACGGCAGGCGCAGGTTGCGGCGCTCATAGGCACGGCCTTCCACCGGCGCACTGGGCTCGATCTGCTCGATCATGCCCAGGTAGCCACACAACAAGCTGGCGGCGATCGCCAGGTAGGGATTGGCATCGGCACCCGGCAAGCGGTTTTCCACGCGCATCGCCTCGGGGCTGGAAGTCGGCACGCGCAGGCCGACGGTGCGGTTTTCTTCACCCCATTCGACGTTGACCGGCGCCGAGGTGTCCGGCAAAAAGCGCCTGAACGAGTTCACGTTGGGTGCAAACATCGGCAGCAGCTTGGGGATGTACTTCTGCAGGCCGCCGATGTGATGCAGGAATAACGGGCTCATGTTGCCGTCGGCATCGACGAACACCGGTTTTCCGGTGGCAATTTCCACCACGCTCTGGTGCAGGTGCATGGCGCTGCCGGGTTCGTCGGCCACCGGCTTGGCCATGAACGTAGCGGCCACGTTGTGCTTGAGCGCGGCCTCGCGCAGGGTGCGCTTGAACACAGTGATCTGATCGGCCAGGTCCAGGGCGTCGCCGTGACGGAAGTTGATCTCCATCTGCGCCGGGCCGTCTTCGTGGATCAGTGTGTCGAGGTCCAGGCCCTGGGCTTCGCACCAGTCGTAGACGTCTTCGAACAGCGGGTCGAATTCGTTGGCGGCATCGATGGAAAATGACTGGCGCCCGGTTTCGGCACGCCCCGAACGACCGATGGGGGTTTTCAACGGCAGGTCCGGGTCTTCGCAGCGCTGGGTCAGGTAGAACTCCATTTCCGGCGCGACAATCGGCTGCCAGCCCTGGTCGGTGTACAGCTGCAGGACTTTTTTCAGCACATTGCGCGGCGACAGTTCAATCGGGTTGCCCTGTTTGTCGAAGGTGTCGTGGATCACGATGGCGGTGGGCTCGATGGCCCAGGGCACCACGTAGGTGGCGTTGGCCACCGGACGGCAGATCATGTCGATATCAGCCGGGTCCAGCAGGTCGTAGTAGATGTCGTCGTCGACAAAGTCCCCGGTTACCGTTTGCAGCAGCACACTTTCCGGCAGGCGCATGCCTCGCTCATGCAGGAACTTGTTGGTGGGTGCAATTTTGCCGCGCGCAATGCCAGTCAAGTCACTGATCACGCATTCGACTTCGGTAATCTTGTGTTCTTTCAGCCAGGTGGAGAGCTGATCGAAGGGGGCATTCATAAGGACCTCGTCTTGGGTGGGATGCGGCGCCGGCTTGTACAGTCGACACATTGAGGTCTATCTTGGGCCGGCCTTGAAACGGCATCTATCCACTTTGCACGCAGTACAACGCACCAATAGAGTGCGCACGGATCCCCCATGACACAGGCAACCGCTTTGCGCGTACAGGCCTTCGCTACCGGCGATGTGACCGCCCAATGCAGTGCGACACCCGGTTGGGTGCAGCACTACCAGCAAATGTCCCCCGGACATTTTGCCGGGCGCGTGCGCTACCTCGACCTGCAAGGCGTGCAGGTGTACGAAGAATGTATGAACACCCGCGTGGAACAGCACTTCAACGCGCCGCCAGGCTCGCTGTCGTTCTGCTTCGATGGCAGCGACAACGCGCTGTACCTGCTTAACGGCGAAAGCCGCAATACCTGGATCACCCCGCAGAACTACCGCGAGGTAGCGGTGGTGTTCGGCCCGCAGTTCGTGCAGCGCCATGGGCTGGACATGGCCAGACTGGAAGGGTTGTTCATGGCGCCACTGGCCTGTCAGCAAAACGCGCTGTTCACTCGCTGGCTCAGCGGAACCCTTACGCGCCTGTCGGCACTGACCGACCCCATCAGCCGTGATGCCCTGACCCAGCAGTTGCTCGACGATTGCCTGTTTATCCTCGACAACGCCTGCGTGTGCCTGGACGGCAGCTCCTTGCAAAAACGCAATGAAGAACGCCGGTTGATGGCACGTATCGGTGAATGGGCGGCGGATGCACCGGATGAAACTGCCAACCTGTTGGAGCTGGCGCAGATTGCGGGTGTGCCGTTGCGCCAATTGCAACAAGGGTTCAAGACCTACACCGGGATGAGTCCGGCGCAGTGGTTGCGGTTGCGTCGGTTGAATGGGGCGCGGCGGGAGCTATTGAATGGCGCGGATACCACCGTGGCCGAGGTGGCGATGAATTGGTCGTTCTGGCATCTGGGGCGGTTTTCCAACAGCTATCGAGCACTATTCAAGGAACTGCCCAGCGAAACCCTCAAGCGCTCACGTTGAAACGCATTCAAAAAGGTGGGAGGGGGCTTGCCCCCGATGAGGGAGTGTCAGCCAATACATCTGGGGCTGGCCCACCGCCATCGGGGGCAAGCCCTCCCACCTTTAACCAGACCGAGTACATATCCATTGTGCTGTAACGGCCACTATCGGTTCCGCCCACCGGCGGGTCACCTTGCAAAAGCGGCAAAGTAATCAAATGTTCTTGCCCCTCCACTCGGCACCTCGCCCAGGCTAGGTGTGCGCGAGTACCGAACGCTTGTAAAACCTGGCCGTTATGCCTAGCTTATGCGCCCCCGCCCCGCGCTATAAGGCCCTGCCCATGGTTCTGCGTTTTCGACCCGTCGTCACTTCACGTTTTGCCCTCGGCCTGCTGCTCAGTGGCGGCATCGGCAGCAGCCTGGCCGCCGAGATCCAATTGCCGGCGGTGAAGGTCCAGGGCCTGGATGAGTCCGGTTACCGCAATGAAACCGCTTCGGTGGGCGGTTTCAATGAAGCACCATTGCTCGACACTCCGGCCTCGATCACGGTGATCAACGCAGCCTTGATCAAGGACCAGCAGGCACGCTTGCTCAGTGAAGTGCTGCGCAACGATGCCTCGGTGGGCGACAGTTACGCGCCCATCGGCTATTACGAAAACTTCGTGGTGCGCGGCTTCTCGCTGAATGCGGCCAGCAGCTACAAGATCAACGGGCGCACCATCACAGGCGAGCAGAACGTCGCTCTGGAAAACAAGCAGCAGGTGGAAGTGCTCAAGGGCCTGGCCGGTTTGCAGAGCGGCATTTCCGAGCCCAGTGGCGTGATCAACTACGTGACCAAGCGGCCGGAGGACGTGCGTTCGGTAACGGTGTCTACCGATGATCGCGGCAGCGGTTATATCGCCACCGATGTCGGCGGCTGGTTTGGCAGCGAGCAGCAGTTCGGCCTGCGTGCCAACGTCGCCCATGAAGACCTCAATTCCTATGTGGAACACGCCAATGGCCAGCGCGATTTCCTGTCCCTGGCCTTTGACTGGAACATCAGCCCCGACGCCGTGCTGCAACTGGATGCCGAGTACCAGAACAAGCAACAACGTTCGGTACCGGGGTATCAACTGTTGGGGGGTACGGAAGTGCCCCATGACGCCTCGCCGAAAAAGCTGCTGGGGCATCAGACTGGCGGCAAGCAGGTGGGGATTGATTCGCTGAACCTCAACGGCAAGTTCGAGTACCGTTTCAGCGACCAGTGGAAAGGTAATATCAGTGCGGCGCGCAGCAAGGTGGTGATTGACGATTACAGCTCGTTTGCGTGGGGCTGCTACGGGTCGGCCAGTTGCAGTTCAACAAGCGTACCGAACTACTTCAGCCCCGAAGGCAATTACGACGTCTACGATTACCGCAGCCCTGACGACACTCGCCGCGACGACGAAATCCAGGCGGCCATGACCGGCCTGTTCGACACCGGTAGCATAGGCCACGAACTGACGTTTGGCACCAGCGCCTTTCGCCGGGTGATCGACAAACGCAAGTCGGTCAACGAATTTATCGGCACCGCCAATATCGACGAACGAGTTCCGAGTTTTCCCCCTACCGACAAACCGCTGAACGACAGCCACCGCAACCTCGACAGCCGCCAGTACGGCCTGTTCGTCACTGACCGCATCCGCTTCAACGAGCAATGGCAAACCATCCTCGGTGGCCGTGAAGTACGCCTGGATGAAAAAGCCTTTGACGGCGTCACCGGCAACCAGACACGCCACACCCAACAATACGTGTTCCTGCCCCAGGCCTCGCTGATCTACAAACCAGTGGACAACGTGTCGCTGTACACCAGCTACAGCAAGGGCCTGTCACTGGGTGGCACGGCGCCGTGGTTCGCAAAAAACCAGGATGAAACCCTCGCCCCCACCGTCTCCCGTCAAATCGAAGCCGGGGTTAAATACGACTGGCGCCGCATCAGCTTTGCCGCTGCCGTGTTCCAGACGCGCCAGGCTTACCAATACGCCAAGCCCGAGGGTGACGGTTTCACCTACCTGCAGCAAGGCCAGCAGAAGAACACCGGCCTGGAACTGTCCGCCAACGGCTGGGCCACCGACCGCCTGCAAATCGCAACCAGCGTGGCAGCGATTCGAGCGCGGGTCAGCGGCAGCGGCACACCGGACTATGAAGGCCACCAGGCGATCAACGTGCCCAAGCTGCGCGCCAGCCTGTACGCCGACTATGCCTTGCCGTGGGTCAATGGCCTGGCGGTACTGGGCGGCGTGCAATACAGCGCCAAGAAATACGCCAATCGCACCGGTAATGTACAGGTGGGTGATTACGCGGTGGTCAATGTCGGCAGCCGTTACACCACCAAGGTCGATGGGTACGAGACGGTGTTTCGCCTGAGCGTCGACAACCTGTTCGACAAGCGTTACTGGCGCGACGCAGGCGAGTACATGGGCGATGACTACCTGTTCCAGGGCGCACCGCTGACGGCGCGCCTGAGTGCATCGGTCAACTTCTGAAGACCCGCGGCGTTGCCAGCCACAACGCCGCCAAGCTGCATACCAACAGGCTCCAGCCAAGGTCCTGGGTCCATGCCACCAGGGTCAGCCCGCCACCAATCACCAGGTAATACAGCAAGCCAAACAACGCGGCGGCAGTGCCGAGGCGATCGCGGTAGTCGACTAACGCGCCGCCGAGCACGTTGGGTATCGCCATGCCGAATGCCAGCACCACCAGCAACATCGGCCATACCAATAACCAGCTGTGTTGCAGGGCCAGTACCAGCAGGCTCCCCACCACCGCCACTGCAGCAGCGACAAACACCAATTGATCGCTGTCCATACCACGCTTGAGCAAGGTTTTGTTCAGCCACGCCCCCAGGCCGGACCCCAACGCCAGCAGCACGCCGCTGTAGCCGAACTCGGCAGTGGAGCGCCCCAGGTGCGCGAAGATAAACGGCCCCACGCTGTAATAGCTGAACAGCGCAATATTGAAGGCTGCCACCAATCCGACCGAGCGCCAGATTCCGGCATCCTTGAGCATCAATCCGAGTGTCTGGCCAAGGGCGGCCGTGGGCAACGATGCCGGGCGTGTTTCCGGCAGGGCCCACAGGCACCAGGCCCACAACCCCAGTGCGAGCAGCAGCAACGTGCCAAGCACGCCGCGATAGCCGAAGCACTCCACCAGGCTCGCACCGCTGAATAACCCGATGGCGGGGCTGGCCGCCAGCGCAATGCCCATCAGCGAAAACACCTGGGCCAGTCCAGCGCCGTGGAACCGGTCACGCAACACGGTCTGCGTGACCACCGACCCCACCGCCGCACCGAAAGCAGCACACGCCTGGGCCAGCAACAAACCGCTGAAGGTAGTCACATTCAAGGCCAGCGCCGAGGCTCCTGCATAAATCCCAAGCCCGATCAGCATCACGGGCCGCCGCCCCCAACGATCGCTCAAGCGCCCCCATACCACTACACCAAAAGCGAAGGCCAGGAAGTACACCGACAGTGTCTGCCCCGCCCGCTCAGGCTCGACCGCGAACACCCGGCCGATATCGCCCAGGGCCGGGCTGTACAGGGTCTGGGCCAATTGCGGGAACATCAGCAAGGCCATCGTCAGCATCAGCAAATTTCCAGCCTTCATCACCAGGTCCATCCATAAAAACAATGGACGAATTCTAGGCCGCGCCAACTGGGGTATTATCCAGACTTCGACATTTTATCCATGAAATCGGACAAACCATGGCTTGGCTCGAAGCGACTGCGTCTTTCAATCCCGACGCGTTTGCCGCTCCCGTGATCGGCATCGCTGCGGTGCTGGGCAATCACGACTCCGGCATGCATCGCCACCAGCGCGGGCAGTTGCTGTTCACCCAGCAAGGTTGCACGCGTATCACACTGGACACCCAGCTGTGCCTGCTGCCGCCCACCCGCGCTGCCTGGATACCTTGCGGCCTGCCTCATCGCGCGGTGATGCAGCACGCGGTCGATTACCGGTCGGTGTACGTGAGCGCGGCCCTGGCCGGGCAGTTACCCGCGCAGGTGCGAGTGATCCAAGTGAGTACCTTGCTGCGGGCCGTACTGGAACCGATGGCTATGGCACCCTTCGAGACCGATTGGCACACCGGCCGCTATGCCCACTTGCTTGGGCTGTGCCTGGACGAAATCCGCCACGCGGTCGAGCAGCCCCTGCTCCTGCCGTTGCCGCAAGACAAGCGCCTGGCACCCTTGCTGGCCCAACTCGACCGCTTGCCACCGACATTGCAGGAACTGGAGCAGCACATTGGCGCCAGCACCAAGACCATTGGCCGGATTTTCCTCAAGGAAACCGGCCTGGGGTATCAGCAGTGGCGCCAACAGTGGCGACTGATGCGGGTGATCGAACTGCTCGCCACCGGGCGCAGCCTGGGCTACTGCGCCTTTGAACTGGGCTTTGCCAGCGACAGTGCGTTGATCGCCTTTTTCAAAGGCATGACCGGCAGCACCCCGCGTGGTTATTTCAAAGCCAACTGATGCCTTACTTGGGCATCTTGCGAAACCCCACCGCCAGGCGATTCCAGCTGTTGATGGTGGCGATGGCCACGCTCAGGTCGACTTGCTCCTGTGGGCTGAATTCGGCGGCCAGGGCGTTGAAGTCTTCATCCGGGGCGTGGGTGTGGCTGAGCAGGGTCAGGCTTTCGGCCCAGGCCAGGGCGGCGCGTTCACGTGGGGTGAAAAATGGCGTTTCGCGCCAGGCCGACAGGGTGTACAGACGCCGCTCGGTCTCGCCGCCTTTGCGCGCATCGGCGGTGTGCATGTCGAGGCAGAACGCGCAGCCGTTGATTTGCGAGACGCGCAGGCGCACCAGTTCCAGCAGTGGCAATTCGATGGAGAGTTTGCCTACCGCCGCTTCCAGGGCGAGCATGGCTTTCATCGCGTCTGGGGAAGCGGTGTAGAAATCGGTACGGGTTTGCATGATGAGACTCCAGAACGTTGGGACAGGTGCGCAGAGTAATCAGCGCAGCGTTCTGGAGAAATAGCCAATCCGGGCGAAGAACAGGTGACCAATCTACAGGCCACGCTTCCTCAGCCACTGGATGAAGCCCTTCTTGACCGGCACCACGGGTACGTCTTCGGTCAGGGCCTGGGCGGCATGGCGACGGAAATCCAGCAGCGCTTTCATGGCTTCGCCGATATCATGCCGAGCGTCCAGGCACGGCTTGAGGTATTCATTTTCGATGCGGTACAGCGTGCAGTAGGTCTTGGCCGAAAAATCCGCCAGTGCCGCCTGGTCGGAAAGGATGCCGGACTCACCGATCACCTCCCCCGGCCCCATGCGCCCGGCCTCGAACTTGTGCCCGTCCTTGATCAACAGCACCGAGACCACGCCAGACTCGATGATGAACAGGTGATCGCTGACCTCTCCCGCCGCCAGGATCATCTCACCGGCGCGGTAGGTGTGCAGGGTCATGTTCTGGCTGAAGGTGTCTTTTTCTTCCTGACGCAAGGTAGAGAAGATCGATGAGCGCTCAAGCAGAGCACGGGCGCCGGACACGGATGGCGGAGTGCTGCCTTCGGTGGAGGACAACAGCCCCACACCTGCCGCCTGCAAATGCCGATAGGCCAGGTCGTAAAGCTGGTTGCGTGTTTCACGCTTGAGGCCCATGGCCGGCACAAACCCACTGATTTCATATTCCACGCCGCCGCTGGTGGAGGCCTTGAACGCCACGCTTGGGGCGGGCTTGGCCAGCAGCGGCCGGCAGCCCTGCATGGCACGCTCCAGGGCCTCGATCACGGTTTGCGGGCGCGCATGGGGGCTGACTTGCAGGCTGACCGCCAGGCCGAACATGTCTGCCGGGCGCGAAAAGTTGATGATCTTGGCTTTGGCCGCCAGGGAATTGGGGATCACCGCCAGGCTGCCCTGGGACGTTTGCAGGCGCGTGGCGCGCCAGTCGATGTCGGTGACGCGGCCTTCAGTACCGTCGATGGAGATCCAGTCATCGATCTGGTAAGGCTTGGTGGTATTGAGGACGATCCCGGAAAACACATCGCTCAAGGTGCTTTGCAGCGCCAGGCCGACGATGATCGCCACGGCGCCGGAGGTGGCCAGCACGCCTTTGACCGGCAGGTCGAGCACATAGGCCATGGCGGCGATGATCGCGATCAGGAAAATCACCGCGCCCAGCAGGTCCTGCAATAAACGCCCGGTATGGCCGACCCGCTGCATCATCACCGCGCCGAGCAACACCGTAAGGGTGCGCGCCGCGAACAGCCACCAGCCGATCTGCAACGCCGTGGCGGCGAGGTGCAAGGTGGTGTCGTCGGCATAGGGCGCCGCTTGCATGGGGTTCATGCCGTCGTTGAACAACACGGCACTGAATACCGCAAAGATCACCAGCCGCGCCGCCAGTTTCCAATTGGCCAGGCTGGGGGAAATAAGGCGCCACACGGCAATGTCGATAAGGATCAACGCCACGGCGCACAACATCGGGTGATCAGCGATAAATGAGGGCATCCAGGCGACTCCAGGGCGAATGCCGAGAAGATCGCATGAAATAAGAACCCTGGGAACAAAATGTAGGAGCGAGCTTGCTCGCGAAAAACCACAACGATAACGCGTTCTGTCTGATTGAACGCAGTATGTTGAAGTTCTTCGCGAGCAAGCTCGCTCCTACAGGTTTTTTGCGGTGAACCGTCAGGCGTGCATCTGCCCGAACTTGCCCGATTGGAAGTCGGCGAACGCCTGGTGAATCTCCTGCTCGGTGTTCATCACGAACGGACCGTGGCCGACGATGGGCTCGTCGATGGGTTCACCGCTGAGCAGCAGCACCTTGGCGTCGTCATTGGACTCCAGGGTGATCTGATCACCGTCACGCTCGAACAACGCCAGTTGCCCTTGGCGCGCGACTTCTTTGCCGTTGACCAACACAGTGCCGCTGAGGATCACCAAGGCCGTGTTGCGCCCGGCGTGCAGGTCCAGCGTGACCGCCTTACCGGCGTTGAGGCGCAAGTCCCACACGTCAATCGGCGTAAAGGTGCGGGCCGGGCCCTGAGTACCGGCGAACTCACCGGCGATCAGGCGCAATTGCCCCGCGTCGTTAGCCAATGGCAGCACCGGGATATCGCCATCCACGATGGTCTGGTAACCGGCATCCGCCATTTTGTTCTTGGCCGGCAGGTTGACCCACAGTTGCACCATTTCCAGCGCCCCGCCGCTACGGGCGAAAGCTTGGGAGTGAAATTCCTCGTGGAGAATGCCCTTGGCTGCAGTCATCCATTGCACATCGCCCGGGCCGATTTTGCCGCCGGCACCGGTGGAATCGCGGTGCTCGACTTCGCCGTCGTAGACGATGGTCACGGTTTCAAAACCGCGATGCGGGTGTTGGCCGACGCCGCGACGCTGTTCAGTCGGGGTGAATTCAGCCGGGCCTGCGTGATCCAGCAACAGGAATGGGCTGATGTGCTTGCCCATGGTGTCGTAGGAAAACAGCGTGCGTACCGGGAAACCATCGCCGACCCAGTGGGCGCGGGGGCTGGTGTAGATACCAATTAGCTTCTTCATGATGTACCTCCAAAGTGAGTACAGCTTAATTCGCCTCACCTCTGAGCACTAGAGGGCAAAACTGGCCCTGATCGTTCTACATATAGAACAATTCTTTAGCCTGTAGGCGGGCTTGCCTGCGATGGTGGCTTGCCAGCCGACACCTACCTACCTGACACCCCGCGATCCAACTGTGGGAGCGGGCTTGCTCGCGAAGGCGGCCTTGCAGTCAACACAGTTAGATTGTGTACATATCCATTGCTGCGGTAACGGCCTCTTAGGGTTCCGCCTGACGGCGGGTCACTTTGGAAAAGAGCCGGAATGCCGGCCCAACCCAAAGTAACCAAAGGGCTCTTGCCCCACCACTCGGCACCTCGCCCAGGCTCGGTGTGCCCGTAATCCGCCAGCGTGGTTTAACGGGGCGCTTGAGATCAAAAGCAGATCAAGATCAAGAGCGGCTCGCTTCGCATCGTGGTTACCGTCAGCTGCTACAACCTACAAAAATATATAGATACCTATGCTGCTTTCGCGAACAAGCCCACAAGAGATCTGCGCACAACTGACTGGGAATATCCGGGGGCTGGATTAATTTATATTTCGACCATAATATGAGAAAAAATTATGCCCATAATTTTTTTGCCCTATGGTCACCCTGGAGTTCGTCATGCCCCCTCTCCCCCTGCGTCTTCTCACGCCCCTGGCCCTGTTGATGTTCCTCAATGGCTGCAACAGCAAGGCCGATACCGCCCAGGTGCGAGTGCCGCGCCCGGTACTCGCCGCCAAGGTCGAAGCAGCCGGCACCCAGCAAAGCGCCTATACCGGTGTAGTGGCCGCGCGCACGGTAAGCGACCTGGGCTTTCGGGTCAGCGGCAAGGTGATCGAACGCAAGGTCGACCCCGGCCAGCACGTCTCCCGTGGCGACACCCTGTTGGTGCTGGACATTGGCGACTTCGAACTGGCGCTGCGCTCGGCAAAAAACCGCGTCAACGCCGCCCAGGCCCAACTGCGCCAGCGCCGCGATGACGAAAACCGTTACCAGCGCCTGGCCAGTACCGGCGCGGTGTCGCGGCAGATCTTCGATCAGTCGGCCACTAACCTGCGCGTCGCCCAGGCCGAACTGGCCGCGGCGCAATCGGATGCCAGCCAGATCGAAAACCGTCGCACTTATTCAGTACTCAAGGCCGATGGCGACGGCATCATCACCGACGTGCTGGCCGATCGCGGCCAGGTGGTAGCCGAAGGGCAAATCGTGGCGCGCCTGGCCCATGACGGCGCCCGCGAAGCCATCGTCAATCTGCCGGAGAACCAGCGTGACCTGGCTACGCAAAAAGCCCTGGCGTTTCCCTTTGGCGCAGCGGACCAAGCCGTGACCGCCACCCTGCGCGAACTGTCCGCCAGCGCCGACCCCGTCACCCGCACCTACCGCGCACGTTATGTGCTGCAGGGTGCGGTCGAACGTTTCGCCCTCGGTTCCACCATCACCGTGCGCCTGCAAGGCAACGGCCAGCCCCTGCAAACCCGCGTACCCATTGGCGCCTTGCAGGATGCAGGGCAAGGCACGGGCGTATGGGTGATTGGCGACGATTTCAAACTCAGCTTCGCCCCGGTGAAGGTCGCCAGCCTCGGCCAGGAGGACGCCTTGCTTGACAGCGGCGTAACACCCGGCCAAACCATCGTCGCCCTCGGCGCTCACCTGTTGCACAGCGGCGATACGGTGCGCTTGCTGCCCTCCCAAGCGCTGGCCCTCAACCGTAAGCAGGATCAATGAGTATGCGCGGGATCAACCTCTCCGAACTGGCCGTCAAACACCGCGCTGTCACCCTGTTTTTGCTGATTGCGATCCTCTTCGCCGGGGTCTTCGCGTTCGGCAAGCTGGGCCGCGCCGAAGACCCCTCGTTCACCGTCAAGGTCATGACCATCACCGCCGCCTGGCCCGGCGCCACCGCCCAGGAGATGCAGGAGCAAGTGGCCGACCGCCTGGAAAAACGCTTGCAGGAGCTGGACTACTACGACCGTGTCGAGACCATCGCCCAGCCGGGTTTCGTGTCGATGCGCATGACCTTCCTCGAATCCACACGCCCGAGCGAGATCCAGGCGCTGTTCTATCAGACACGCAAAAAGCTCAGCGACGAAGCCGCGCAACTGCCCAAGGGCGTGATCGGGCCGTTTTTCAACGATGAATATTCCGATGTGTATTTCGCCTTGTATGCCCTGGAGGCAGAACACCTGCCCCACCGCCAGCAAGTACAAATGGCCGAGGAACTGCGCCAGGGCTTGCTCAACCTGCCGGGGGTAAAGAAGGTCAATATCCTTGGTGAACAGGCCCAGCGCGTGTTTGTGGAGTTTTCCTATGAGCGCCTGGCAACTCTGGGCATCAAGCCCGAGCAAATCTTCGCCGCCCTCGCCGCGCAAAACGCCGTGGCGCCCGCAGGCTTCGTCGAAACCGCCGGCGCCCGCGCCTACATACGCATCGACGGCGCCTTCGACAGCCTCGCGCTGATCGAAAACGTACCGCTGCAAGTCAATGGCCGCGTGCTGCGCATCGCTGATGTCGCCACGGTGAGCCGCGGATATGAAGACCCGCCCAGCTACCGCATCCGTCACCAGGGCGACCCCGCGCTGATGCTGGGTGTGATCATGGAAAAACACTGGAACGGCCTGGAACTGGACAAGAGCCTGCTGGCCCAGGAAGCCAGGATCCAGGCCGACCTGCCCTTGGGCGTGAACTTCGCCAAAGTCTCCGACCAGGCGAAAAACATCAGCCTGGCGGTCAACGAGTTCATGCTCAAATTCTTCGTCGCCCTGGCCGTGGTGATGCTGATCAGCCTGCTGGCCCTGGGCTTTCGCGTGGGGCTGGTAGTGGCGGCAGCCGTGCCGCTGACGCTCTCGATCGTGTTCGTGATCATGCTGGTCACCGGCCGTGAATTCGACCGCGTGACCCTCGGCGCACTGATCATTTCCCTGGGTTTGTTGGTGGACGACGCGATCATTGCCATCGAGATGATGGTGGTCAAACTCGAAGAAGGCTTTGATCGGATCCACGCGGCCACCTACGCCTGGAGTTCCACGGCGGCGCCGATGCTGACCGGGACCCTGGTCACCATCATCGGTTTTCTCCCGGTTGGGTTTGCGCGCTCCGGGGCGGGCGAGTACGCCGGGAATATTTTCTGGATCGTAGGTTTCGCGCTGATTTCATCCTGGCTGGTGGCCGTGGTGTTTACGCCTTACCTGGGCGTGAAGTTGTTGCCGCACATCAAGCCAGTCCCCGGCGGGCATGATGCGATTTATGCCGGGCGCTACTACCAGAAACTGCGCAGCCTGGTGGAGGCCTGCGTGCGCGGGCGCTGGCTGGTAACCGGGCTGGTGGTGGCCGCGTTCGTGCTGTGCGGCCTGGGTATGGCGGTGGTGAAGAAACAGTTCTTCCCCGACTCCGACCGCTCGGAGCTGATTCTTGAAGTGTATATGCCACCCGGCAGTGCATTTAAAAGCACCGAAGCGGTGGCAGCGCAAGTGGAGAAAGCCTTGTTGCAAGAGCCGCAGACCAGCATGGTGGACACGTATGTGGGCGGCGGTGCACCGCGGTTTTTCCTGTCGTTGAACCCTGAAATGCCCGACCCGGCGTTCGCCAAGCTGATCGTGCAAACCCCCGACTCCCACGCCCGCGATGCGCTGAAACTGCGTATGCGCGAGCGCATTGCGGCAGGCGAATTTCCATCGGCGCGGGTGCGGGTCACACAGCTCGTCTTCGGCCCGCCGGTGCCGTTCCCGGTGGTGTTTCGCGTCTCCGGGCCAGACCTCAATGTGCTGCGCGAGCTGTCTGAAGACGTGCGCCAGGTCGTGGCCGGCAACAAGCTGACCAGAGACACCTTCCTCGAATGGGGCGAGCGTGCCAGCGCTTATCGCCTGGTGCTGGACCAGGACCGCCTGCGCTTGCTGGGTTTTACCCCCGACGAGGTCAAGTCCCAGTTGAACGCCCTGCTCAGCGGCAACCCGATCACCGAAGTCCGCGAAGGCAACCGCACCGTCTCAGTGGTGGCCCGCGCCCAGGGCAGCCAACGCGAAGACCTTGCCAACCTCAATAACATGACGCTGACCAACAGCGCCGGTACGTCGGTGCCGCTGGCCCAGGTCGGACATTTCAAGGCGGTGATGGAAGAACCGATCCTCAAGCGCCGTGACCGCGCCACCACGGTGGAAGTGCGCGCCGACATCATCGACGGCGTGCAACCGCCCGATGTGGAAATGGCCGTGTACAAAGACCTGCAACCGCTGATCGCCAAGCTGCCCAGTGGTTACAAAATCGACATCGGCGGCCCGGTAGAGGAAAGCGCCAAGGCCAACGTGGCCCTGGCGGCGCTGTTCCCGATCATGATCCTGCTGACCCTCACGGTGATCATGTTCCAGGTGCGCTCGTTCGGCGTGATGTTCATGGTGTTCGCTACCGCGCCTCTGGGCCTGATCGGTGCAGTGCCGACCTTGTTGCTGTTCAACCAGCCATTCGGTTTCAACGCGATTCTCGGACTGATCGGCATCGGCGGCATCCTGATGCGCAACACGCTGATCTTTACCGACCAGATCCGCCAGAACCAGGATCACGGCATGGCGATTCGCGAGGCCATCATCGAAGCCACAGTGCGCCGTGCGCGCCCGGTAATCCTCACCGCACTGGCAGCGGCGCTGGCGTTTATTCCGCTGACGCTGTCAGTGTTCTGGTCGTCGCTGGCCTATGTGCTGATTGGCGGCGTGTTGGTGGGCACGGTGTTGACGCTGTTGTTCCTGCCGGCGCTGTGCAGCCTGGTGCTGCGCGACAAGGTTGCTGAAACTTCCCACGCAAGCGCCGGATAAGCTCTACTCCCCTGCCCTGAAAACCTCTGCAAAGTCCCTCGCCTGATTGAACAGTGCGAGGGATTGCAGATGGTTGTTTTCGTTAGAGCCCTGGTTGACAGGGCTGGCTCTTGATTCCGGTGATCGCTGGCTTTGTGTTGGCCCCCATGGAT
>NZ_SPKN01000030.1:0-9369 GCF_023127765.1 Pseudomonas sp. W15Feb34 | reverse complement strand
TCCCGCTGGAGCGTTCCTGCAAGCGTTGATACAGGGCTTGGGTGGTCTGCGGCGTGGGTTGGTCGAACAGCCCGGCTGCCTGCAATTGCACCAAAAGTACCTGGCATTGCGGCAGTCGTTCGCGCTGTGCGTCGCGGCGGTATTTGTCTTGCAAGGCCGCAGCGTGCGCACCATCGGCAGCTACCCACTGCGCCACATCAGCCTCAATGTGCAAAGGCCCGTTGGCTACCATTGCCTGGCTGACCCACTGATCGGCCTCGGCATTGCCGTCCAGGGTGATCGGCCGCAACGTCTTGATGAATGCCATCTGGTCCAGTGGGCTGGCCAGCAACGTGCGCACCGCCTGCATGGCCTCACGCGGCTCGATGGAGCCAATGCCTTCACGCTCCATGCGTTGCCGGTAGGCCGCTGACGACACCACGCCGATGCTCCCCCAATAGCCCCAGTTCAACGTTTTGACCGGTACCGACCCGCTGCTTCCCCAGCGCCGCGCCAGGGCATCTTTGAACACGCACCCCATCGCGTAGTTGGCTTGCCCGGCATTACGCGTGAAGGCGATCAAGGACGAAAAGAACAACACGAAATCCAGTGCCTGGCCACCGAACACCTGGGCCATGCGTACACTGATATCGACTTTGGCCTGCAAACTGCGCCGCAGTTGGTCTTCGCTCATATTCGCCAGGCTGCGGTCGTCCAGCACGATGGCTGAATGCACCAGGCCATCGATACGGCCGAAGCGGCTCAGGATCTGCTCGCAGGCTTGTTGCAACTGCCCGGCATCTGTGGCGTCGACGCTCATGTAAAACGGACGTGGGCCGTGCAGCGCAACCTGATCAAGGGCTGCCTGAATGGAAGCATCCAATGCCCTGCGCCCCAACCAGACCACCTGGGCGGCGTGCTCGCGAGCCACGCTTTCGGTCCACACCTGGCCGATGCCGCCACTGCCGCCAATCACCACATACACGCCGTTGCTGCGATAAGCCGGCTGCGCGGACGCCTGCGGCCGATGAAGCAGCAACTGCCGGCCCTCCCAGACGCCATCGCGCAGGCGCCGCGAGGTATGCGCAGGGTCAACGGGCATCACCGCCAAATGTGTGGGGGCCAGACGCTCCTGATGCGCCAGGTCTACGGCCTGTACCGTCCAATGCGGCATCTCCTTGGCGAGACTGCCCGCCAGGCCGTGGACGGCGGCGTGTACGGGTTGGGCGTCATGGGGCGTCCAAGCGTCGCGAGTCACCACCACATAATGCAGCGCACGCTTGTCAAACCCGCAACGCAGCAACGCTTGCACGATACGCAGCTGCTCCAGGGCGCACGCGTGCTGTTCATCGATCAGGCATTCATCGCCCGCGTGCCGGGCGGCACTCGGTGGGATGACTAGCACCAGGCGGTCGAAGGCCGGCAACCCCTGGAACCGCGTCACCCACTGCTCGACACTGTCCGAGGGTACCGACGCACAACTGAGCAACGGCCCCTGCGCGCCCTCCAGGCTGCGCAGTTGCGAAGCATCGGCACCGATGACCAGTGTGGCCGTCGGCGAGGCAGTGACGGCCTGCATGGCCAACGGGCTCCACTGCGGCACCAGTAGCACCTCGCCAGCCGGCAGCCCGACCTCTTCGTCCCCCTCGACAAGCCCCCCATTACCGGGCGGCGCCCACTGTCGAACCTTCAGGCCGCGCAGGCTGGCGCACAACCAGCCGAGCTCATCGAACAACTCAAGGTCATAACTCTCGCGCTGTGGGTCGCGGTTAACCTGTACCCACATGCGCGGTTCACACGCAGCAAACACCTGCAACTGGTCCAGGGCGAAAGGCACTTGCAGTAGTGCGCTTTCGTCGCTCAATACGCGCGTCGCTTGCAGCGCCGCATCCAACATTGACGGGTGCAAGCCGTAACTCGCCTCGAACGGCTGCGCTGCAGGCCACTCGATCAGGGCCAGGGCGTGCCCGTCGCCGACATACACCGCGCTGAGGCAACGGTGCGTTGCGCCATAATCGATGCCCAGGCCTGCATAGGCGTCGTAGAGCTGCCCGGGATTACGCTCATGGAAGTCGGCGCTGCTGCGTAGCCGCGCGAGCAAGGCGGGTAGGTCCACCTGGGGACGGGTCGGCATGGGCACCTGTTCAATGACACCTCGTACGTTGAGCGCCTGTGCCTGGGCGCCGCTCGTGGCGATCTCAAAACGCACACGTGCGGTGTCATCGGGAAACAGGCGTACCCGCAGTTGTGCATCGCCGTCTTCCAGCACCAGGGGTGCCAACCACACCACATCGCTCAGGCGCACCAAGGCGCCCTGCTGGTCAGGCGTGGCCACCGCTACTGCTGCTTTTCGCGCCAGTTCCAGAAACGCGGAGCCCGCCATCATGGCCTTGCCTTGGACGTGATGATCGGCGAGAAAGCTGTCTCGCCCACTGACCTGGCAGGTAAAGCCCAGGCCCGTCAGGTCGGAACAGTTGAGCACGCTGAGCGGTGCCGCTTGCACACCGGGGCTGCGAGGGTGCTGCTGGCCGATATCGGAATTGATCCCCGTGTACCAAAAGCGTTCGCGGGCAAACGGATAGCCTGGCAAGGAAATGATCCTGCCCCAGCGTCCGGGCAACAGCGCCTGCCAGTCGATATCGCCGCCGCTGACCCACAGTGCCAACAGTTTGTCCTGCTGCCCGGTGGCCGCCCATTGCGCAACCATGGCCGACAGATCGTCTTCGCCCAACAGCCGAACCAGCGGGTTCTCATCCTGCCGGGCCGACCCGACCTGCACACGCCCGGATGTCAACGCCCCTTGCAGATACTCGCGCAAACACGCCTGCACATCGTCGATAGAATGTGCCAGGAACCCCAGCCGCGCGTTGAGCGCTTCTCGACCGGTTTGCAGGGTATAGGCCAGGTCGTGCAGGGACAGGTCGTGCGCTTCTGGCGCGGCGCAAAATGCCAGGAGGCGCCGGGCCGAGGCTTGCAGGCGCTCGGCGTTGGCGCCGCTCAACAGAACGGCCACCGGCAGTTGCTGCCGGCTTTGCGACTCAGGCTGCGTCGGCGCCAGGTATTCCTCGATGATCAAGTGTGCATTCGAACCGCCGGCGCCGAAGGACGATAACCCGGCCAGGCGTGGGCGCTCCTCGGTGACGCCCTCTACGCGGCGCACCCGTCGCGGCCAGGGCGCCAAGTGGCGCTGGACTACGAAGGGTGACTGGGCAAAATCGATGGCCGGGTTGAGTACCTCACTGTGCAGCGAAGGCACCAACTGGCCCTTTTGCATTTGCAACAGGACTTTGGTCAGGCCGGCGATGCCGGCAGCGCTTTCGCAATGACCGAGGTTGGATTTGACCGAGCCCAACGCGCAGAACGCTGTCTGGTCGGTGTAGTGCCGGTAA
The DNA here is from genome assembly GCF_023127765.1 of Pseudomonas sp. W15Feb34. Lineage (NCBI taxonomy): Bacteria > Pseudomonadati > Pseudomonadota > Gammaproteobacteria > Pseudomonadales > Pseudomonadaceae > Pseudomonas > Pseudomonas sp. W15Feb34. The sequence goes on along the minus strand of NZ_SPKN01000030.1, from coordinate 6,001 downwards.
GCCTTGGCCAGGCCCGCCAGTTCGATAGGATCGCCCAGGGCCGTACCGGTCCCATGGGCCTCGACATAGTCCACATCGGCGGCGTCTACGCCGGCGGCGGCCAACGCCTGGGTGATCACATCGGCTTGGGCATTGGGGTTGGGTACGGTGAATCCATTGGCCTTGCCACCATGGTTAATCTGGCTGCCACGTATCACGCCGTAGATACGATCGCCATCGGCCACCGCCTGGCTCAAGGACTTAAGCAAGACCGCACCGACCCCCTCGGCCGGCACATACCCATCGCCGCCCTCACCGAAACTCTGGCAGCGCCCCTGGCTGGAGGCAAAATTCCCCTGGGCCAGGCCCAAGTATTTGTTGGGGTGCACGCTGACGTTGACGCCGCCTGCCAGTGCCACGTCGCAGTCACCGCTGCGAATGCCCTGGCACGCCAGATGGATCGCCGTCAGCGACGCCGAACACATCGAATCCACAGCCAGGCTGGGACCACTGAGCCCCAGGCTCCAGGACACCCGGTTGGCGATCGACGCACTGCTGCCGGACAACGCCATAGGGCGCCCCAGCAAGGTTTGCTCGGCACCGAACAGTTGGTACTCCTGGTACATGACCCCTACATAGACACCGGTGCGCCGCAACGCACTGGGGCTACGCAAGCCCAAGGCCATGCCGGCATCCTCAAAGGTCGCGTAGGCGCACTCCAGGAACACACGTTCCTGAGGATCCATGTATTCAGCATCGTGGGGTGAGATGTTGAAAAACAGCGGGTCGAACTTGTCCACGTCATCCAGGAAGCCTCCCCACCGACTCAGGGTCTTACCGCCGGGCAAGCGTCCCGGTTGCGCCAGGTCGCCCAGGCTCCAACGTTCGGCCGGCACTTCAGTGACACAATCGACACCCTCGGCCAGGTTACGCCAGAATGCCTGCAAGTCCTCAGCCTTGGGGTAGCGGCCGCTGAGGCCGACAATGGCGATCGGCTGCGCGAGCGAGGCGTCCGGCAGTGCGTTCACGGGCGCCACGGGCGTCGACTCGGCGACCGTAGGAGCCGGAGCCACGGGCCCACTACCGGCCAGTTCGCCGAGCCGCTCGGCATGCCTGCGCGTAAAGTAATCGGCCAGCGCTTTGATCGAGCTGTGTTCAAAGAACAAGGTCTTGGATAAGGAGCCAAAGGACTTTTCCAACTCGGCGGTCATCTGGATGACCATCAGCGAGTCAATGCCGTAGTGTTCGAAATGCCGGTCATCCTGGAGCTGGGCCGGGCTGACCCGGGTCACGGTCACCAACACGGTCCTGAGCAGTCCGATAATGAAATCCCTGGCGTGTCGGGTCTGGCTGTCGTCGCGTGTATCCATGGCGGGAGTCTTCTCCGTCAAATCGGTAAGAGGCGGCTGCACGATATGGTCGAGCAAAGCCTGGAGGCATTCGCAGCGCAAAAGGCGGGCGCCCTGCCCTGCCAGGTCACGTGTCTCGCTCAGGCGCTGCACCAGGGCCTGGCGCATAGGCAGGTCGAAGCCGTAATCGGCAAACGGCTGCTGCAGGTCAATGTCAGCTACGGGCACGCCGGTCAGCGCTGCCACGTTGGCCAGCAGCCACTGCTCGAGCGGCTCGACACGATGCGTCGTCGGCGTCAGCAGACGCCGCACACTCGATGCAACGCCGTAGTGCACCAGCGTGTTCGCCTGGCGGTGCTTGAACGCCTGATAAAGCGCGTGCAACCCGACGTCGCGTGGCATAGGCAGAAGGCCCCAGGCCTGCTTGAGCAAGCCCAGGGACAACGCATCGATACGCATGCCGCCGTCGGCCCAATATCCCCAATCCACAGCCATGCTCAGGCCGTGTCGCAGGCCCTGCTCGGCTTGACGTTGGCGCGCGCGCACGACCCCATCCATAAAGCAGTTGGCCGCTGCGTAGTCGGCTTGACCGACATTGCCCAACTGCGCGCTGATGGACGAAGACACCAGGAAGAAATCGAGCACCACCTCAGCGGTGGCCGCATCGAGGTTCAACACGCCCTGGACCTTGGGCGCAAACACCTCGCGCACGTCTTCGGCGGTCTTTTGCAACAGGTAAGCGTCGCGTGTCACCCCCGCGTTATGCACCACGCCATCCAGCCGCCCATAACGCTCAAGGATCCGTTCGACCAGGGCCTGGGTGGCCAGCCGATCGCTGACCTCCAGGGTGACCACTTCGACCCGCGCCCCACGCTCACGCAAGCGATTGAATGCGGGGTGTAAGTGCGCCAAGCCCTCTAGCGTTGTTGGCCGATGCGTGGCCAGCACCAGGGTCGCCCCGGGTGCATGGCGGAAAATCTCTTCGGCCAGCACCTGGCCCATGCCGCCTGCGCCCCCGGTAATCAAATAGACCCCGGTCGCCTTCCAGGGCACAACACCGGGGCCGCTCGGCAACTGGCGCCAGACAAAGCTCTGCCACTGCCCGTCACACCAGCGTAAGCGTGGATCGCCCAGGGCCAGCGCCTGATTCACGACATTCACAAGCGACGCCGATGGCGCCTGGATCTCCACCAGCAGGCACTGGACCGTCAGCGCCGGGTTCTCCAATGCCGCCGTTTCGAGAATAGCCGCCAGGCCTTCGAAAAGTGCCCAAGGCCCATGTGGCTCCACCAGCAGTTGCACGTGCAACGGCCGGCCGTCAGCCTTGCGCAGGTGCGCCTGCAAGTGTGTGATCAACGAAATCGCGGCCTGGGTATAGCCCTCGCCCACAGGCCATTCACTCTCCACCAGCGAATGCCAGGGCAAGCCGTGCAGCGCCTGCTCCATCAGCAGTCGCTGCGGCGCGGCGGCCACCATCAACAGGCGCTCTCCAACAGAATCAGGTAACGCCATGGTGGCCTCGCGAGGCTGCCAGTCCCCCGTCCACAGGGTGCTCTCCCCGGCATCCAGCGAAGTACCGCCGGGATGCTGCGGTGGCGGTAGGGCGCGAAAACTCAACCCCTGCAATTGCGCACAGATCGTGCCGTTGGCATCGGCCAGTTGAATATCCACGGCCGGAACGCTCGCCCAACCTGCCGCCTGGCGGCGCACTGCATACGCCCATACCGGTTCAGCGGCACTGAACACATCCAGGCGCTCCAGGGAAAACGGCACCAGCGCCCGCGGCTCCGGCCAATCGCGCGCCAGCCAGTGGGCGGCGGCCTGCAGCGCCGAATCAGTCAGGCCTGGTTCGAGCAGCCAGCCGGTGTTGGGGGTCGCACCGGGGTTGCGCGCCAAGCGCACCAACAGTTGCTGCGGATGGTCGATATCGGCGCTGGCGGCGTACTCCACCAGGCAGCGAAAATTCACCCCGTAATCCACCCCCAGGCCAGTGAAGTGCCGGTAACAGTCATGTGCTGAATGAGGTGCCGTTCGGCAGGCCTCACGCAGGGCGGCCAGATCAAGCGCAGCGGGTGCGGTGGCCGGCGCAGCGTAGTGGCCGGCGCAGTGCACCTGCGCAGGGTGCCCGGAGTGGACCTCAACACCGCCAAGCCCTGTGTGTCGGCTCTGAACATCGAGTGTCACCCGTACCTCGACGGGCTCCGAGACCACGCGCAAGGGTGCCTGCCATACCAGGTTGATCAGGCTCAGTGGTGTCAAAGGTGTATGTGCAGCACGTGCAAGGGCGAGCACCTCCAGAAAAGCCACCCCGGGCACCACCGGCTCGCCGTTGATGCGGTGTTGATCAAGGAAGTATTCGTCACCCTCCAGGCGCAAGACCATGGCCGCCCCGTCATTGGGCATCATGGCGGCCGACAGCGGATGGGTAGCCTTGTCCTGGGCGGGCATCGCCTCCACTACCCAATAACGCTCCCGAGCAAAGGGGTAGCCCGGCAGGGGCATGCGCTGGCAATCCAGGGCGTCGAACAGCGGTGCGAAGTCCACTGCCTGGCCGGCTGCCCAGGCATCGGCAAATACAGCCAACTGCTGCAAGTAGTACAGAGACTGACCCGTGGCGCGAGCAGACAAGCCTTGCAATCGGCGCTGGTGTGCTTCGGCCAGATCGGCCGTGTCAACCGGCATGCCTCTGCGCAGCGCAGCGATCAATTCGGCGCGGTCCGCGACCACAACATGGAAACGCTGCTCGAAACGCTGGCGCCCGGTGAGCAGGCTGTAGCTCATGTCTACGACTGCGAATGACGCGTCCCGCTCACATAACGCCAACAGGTCCGCCATGCGCTGGTGCAGTTGTTCGCGGGTGCGTGCATCGAGCACGATCAGTACCGCCGGCACCAGACTGGCCTGGTGGACGCGCAGGGGTGGCTGCTCCAGGACCATATGGGCATTGGTGCCGCTGAACCCGAAAGAACTGATCGCGGCGCGGCGCGGGGCCCCGTCAATCGCGGGCCAATCGCCCAGGTGCTGATTGAGGAAAAAGGGGCTGTCGGCGAAATCGATGGCCGGGTTGGTGTGTTGGAAATGCAAGGACGGCGGCAGTTGCCGATGCCGCATCGCCAACAGGACCTTGAACAGTCCTGCCATGGCGGCGGCGGTGGCGGCGTGCCCCATGTTCGACTTCACCGAACCGATCGCGCAGTAACCCTTGCGCTGGGTGTAACGGGAGAACGCCCCCTTGAGCGCCTGGAATTCGATCGGGTCACCCAGGCGCGTCCCGGTGCCATGGGCTTCGACCAACTGCACGGTGGCCGGGTCAATGCCATAGCGTGCATAGACCGACTCATGCAGACGCTGCTGGGACAACGCGCTCGGTGCAGTAATGCCATTGCTGGCGCCGTCCTGATTGATACCGGAACCGCGGATCAACCCATGGATGTGATCGCGATCAGCCAGGGCATCGGCGAGGCGTTTGAGCACCACCGCGCCTGCCCCTTCGCCAGGGACGAAGCCGTCCGCCCGGCTGTCGAAGGTATGGCAGGCGCCAGTGAGCGACAGCATGCTTGCCCGGTTGGCCTTTTGGTAAAACGCAGGTGTGGACTGAATGAAAACCCCACCCGCCAAGGCCACCTTTGTATCGCCGGCAAGCAGGCTCTGGCAGGCCATGTGGATGGCCACCAGCGCGCTGGAGCAAGCGGTATCGACGGTGATGGCCGGCCCTTGCAAGTCCAGGTAGTAGGCTATGCGTGCCGGCACGATCGAGGGGGCATTGCCCCAGAACGACTGGGGTGGCGGCATGTCATCGAACAACTGGTCATAGTCGCCCTGTTCGCACCCGACGTAGACACTCACCTCGGCGCGGCGCTGTTCGCCCAGGCACCCGGCATCGGCCAGCGCGTTCCAGGCTTCCTGCAGGAACAGGCGTTGCTGAGGGTCCATATAGGTCGCCTCAAGAGGCGAAATATTGAAAAACAGTGGATCAAACTCATCGATCCTCTCAATGAAGCCACCGCGGTCGCAGCCCTGGTCTGCGCCGGCATAGCAATGCCGAGGGTCCCAACGTTGCACGGTACTGACCAGGTCGGCACCAGCCGCCAGGTGCTCCCAGAAGGCATCCAGATCTCGGGACTGCGGGAACCGTCCACTGATACCGACAATGGCAATGGCTTGGTCATCAACCGCTGGCTGTGCCGGCTCGCCAGTCGGCGGGGTTACCGGCAAGGCGTCCGTAGGCTCGGTTGCAGGCGTTGCGAACTGCGGGTATTGGCCCAGCATGTAGTCGACGAGCCGGTTGATACTCGGGTAATCGAAGAGGCACGTCGTGTGCAGGTCAATTGCCAGGCGTGCATTCAGCTGGCGAACCAGCGCCACGCCAGTGATTGAGTCCACGCCGTAATCGGCGAACGGTTCATCGTCGCGAATGTCGCACAGTTCAAATTGCAGGCTGCTGGCGACCAATTCGCGTACCGATGCCAGCAGCAGGGGCCGCCCATCCTCGGCGCGCCTGGCAGGCGCTGACACTGGCGCGTGACTCTCGGCCGAAGGTGCAGGTGCAGGTGCAGGCGTTGCCTGCGGTTCCCGGGCATGGCGCACCACTCCATCACTGCGCGCCATCACCACTTGCTGTCCCAGCCCATGAAACGCCTGGCACGGGAACATCACCCCGCGATAACCCGCCT